>NZ_JBHUDG010000013.1:0-101403 GCF_042678145.1 Pseudopedobacter beijingensis
GCTTCCTTTTTAAAGGATTCAAAATCAAAATCGTATTGTGTTGCCATATTTATGTCGATAGTTTAAAGTTACACTATTGACACAGTTCGTGAAACACCCTCCCTTGATAACAAAAATCGGTTTAGAAATAATGTATTCCAAACCGATTTTTGTTATTAAAGAATCTTTGTAGCTATAACTATACGCTATCTTTCATAATGGTATGCCCCATTTTATCACGCTTAGCTTTTAGATATTTTTCGTTATGCTGATTTGAGGCTATTTCTATAGGAACATTTTCTACCACTTCTAACCCATAACCAATAAGCCCGGCTCTTTTTGTAGGATTATTAGACATCAATCGCATTTTTCTTACACCCAACTCTCTTAATATTTGGGCTCCCACACCATAATCTCTTTCGTCCATTTTAAAACCCAAAGCAATATTAGCCTCATAAGTATCCATTCCTCTTTCCTGAAGATTATAGCTTTTCAGTTTGTTGATTAAACCAATTCCTCTTCCTTCCTGATTCATATAAACGATAATCCCTTTCCCTTCTTTTTCTATCATTTCCATCGCCTTATGCAATTGCGGCCCACAATCACATTTACAAGATCCAAAGATATCTCCTGTTACACAGGAACTGTGCACTCTCACTAAAACAGGTTCATTAGGCTCCCATTCTCCTTTTTTTATGGCTAAATGATTTTCCCCAGTATTAATCTGTGTAAAGGCTATCATTTCAAAGTCGCCCCATTCCGTAGGTAAGTTAACAGCTACTTCTTTTTTTATCAAAGACTCTCTCTTTAACCGGTACGAAATCAGATCTTGAATAGAAACTACCTTCATATCCCATTTCTTTGCCATTTCCAGCAATTCGGGAAGTCTGGCCATTTCACCTTGTTCGTCCATTACTTCACAAATAACACCCGCAGGCTCAAAACCTGCCAAAACAGCCAGGTCTATCGCCGCTTCTGTATGACCTGCTCTTCTTAAAACGCCTCCATTTTTTGCTATCAATGGAAAAATATGTCCGGGACGACCTAAATCTTCAGGTTTAGTTTCCGGATCTATTAATGACAAAATTGTTTTTGATCTGTCTGAGGCAGAAATCCCTGTTGTACAACCCTTCCCTATTAAATCAACGGTTACGGTAAAATTAGTTTCCAGCGTTGCGGTATTTTTACCAACCATTAAATCCAGCTCCAGTTCTTTTCCCCTTTGTTCTGTTATGGGAGCACAAATCAATCCTCTTCCTTCTTTCGCCATAAAATTAACTACTTCAGGAGTAGCATGACGGGCTGCAGCCAGAAAATCGCCCTCATTTTCACGATCTTCATCATCAACAACAATAATGATTTTTCCGGCTTGTATATCTTTAATTGCTTCTTCTATTGTATTTAGCATTGCTTTATCAACAAGTTCTTCGCTCATATTAAACGTTATCAAAGTTAATTATTTAAACAACAAGAACCCGCTTTATATAGTTTATAAAAAGTCAATTATTTATTAATACGACAATGTTGTTACAAACAGAACTATTTGCGTTCTTTCTTCTTGAAAATTTTCTTGAGAACGTTCTTATAGTAATCAACATCAAATAATACAGAATCTGCCGTTGCTTTATAAGTTAAGAATAAACCTAATGGAGTGAGTATGAATATAGCTATCCACATTCCCATTATTGGAGACAATGTACCATCTCTTGCCATTTTTTCTCCAATAGTACTTACTATATGATAAAAAAGGAAGAAAATAACAGAAACAACTACCGGAAGTCCCAAACCTCCTTTTCTGATAATAGCTCCCAGAGGTGCCCCTATAAAAAACAACACCAAACAGGATACGGAAAGTGTAAATTTTCTATTATATTCTATGATATACCTTGTTATGGTCTTAAATAGATCATCCGCTTCTAAACTTCTGGATTCCAGATAATCTTTTACACTTCTGGCATTTTGCGATGCATTTTCAGCAACCATCTCTCTTCTATCCCGACTAATCCCTGCAAACATCCCATCTTTTTCAAAATTTAACTTGGCAGGCTCAACATCTTTATTCATCTTAAATGATGGTGAAATTAATTTATAATAGGGAGATATCTGCCTATATAGCATATTAGTAACACTATCGTAATGCAAAGAGGTTTCTACTTTTGCCGAGTCCAATTCTTTCAGATTCATCATCTGATAATTATTTTTAAACAAACTTTCGTTCTCTCTTTTGAAATTAAAAGAAGACAGGTCAAACTTTTGCTGGGTTTCTGCAAACTTATATCTTACTAAACGCTCTCTTGGATTGTAGGTATTTCCTGCTGACTCTTCATATCTGACGCCACTTTTTAAAATCAGCACCATATAATTATTGTCTTCGGTCTTATACATCAGACCGGTATCTGCCATTAATACATTGGTATTTCCCGAACCTTTTGTATGATCATAAATCACCACATCTTTAAGCGTTTCTCCATCTTTCTCTTTCTTTTCTACCCGTATAGAATATCCAGGAATGCTATTATTAAAAACGCCTTCTTCGATAAGGAATGCTGCTTTTTGGTTTCTGACATCATACAACAGGGAGCCCATTTTAAGATTTGCCACTGGCAACATATAATCTGAAAATATAAAAGCTGCAATACTTAAACCTGTAATCATGATAAAAAGTGGTGCCATGGCTTTTTGCAACGAAATACCTGCTGACTTAATAGCTACCAGCTCATAATTCTCTCCAAGACTACCAAATGTCATGATCGATGATAGCAAAACAGCCAGAGGCAAGGCCATAGCTACGTTTGTAGCTGCTGCATACATCAACAACTGCAATATAACATACCATTCGAAGCCCTTCCCTATCAGATCATCTATGTATTTAAATAGAAAAAGCATCAACAAGACAAACATGACAATAAAAAATGTCACTATAAATGGTCTTATAAATGCTTTTACTATTAAAAGATGTACTTTTTTCACTTTGCAAAAGTAAAAAAAATTAGGCTCCTAATACACTCAGTAATGTATCTATTTGATTATCCCAAATCAATTGCCTGTCTTTCAAATTCTCTGCTCTGGAAAAATCGTTAATAATAAGGGCTACATCATTGGTAAGCTCGTCTTTACTAATTTCCATCTCAAAATAATAGCCTTCATTTTCTCCTAACCAGGAAAACTTTACCGTCTTGTTTTCTTTCGCAGATGTTAACCTCGCCTTCTGTTCTTCTCCATCATCCCAAATAAAAGTAAAAACTTGATCTCTGTAGTGAACCTCGTCTGCAAACCACTGCGACAGACCATTGGGTTCGCTAATAAAACTGTATAAAATCTTAGGTGAAGATTTTATTTCGTATTCCAAGGTAAACTTAACTTTTTCCGACATGTACTTAGTTTATAAAATTTCGCCAAGGCTTTCTTCCCTCAACTTGCTGTCCCTAAGAAAGCTAATTAAGTTTATATTTCCAACACTTTTTGTAAAAGATAAAATTTCACAACACACTGCACTCGGTTTATCCCTAGTATACAACTTAAGCTCCCCCTATATTGGATAATGTTTTATGGATACGCTTCCTCTTAAACACAGTATGTTTAAGCTCTTCTGATTTTCCCGTAATAATACTGATGTTACCATCTGCCTCCATCATGGCCAACTTTACTTCTTTTACCTGATCTACACCATGTTCACGCATGGCCTCCTCCAATTCATCACTGGTTATACCCAACTTATGCATCGCCGAGAAATCCATTTTCCCATCATGTATCAATATCTCAGGTTTTTCAAGTACAAAGTTTTTTATTCTGGGATTTTTAAGAAATAGTTTTTTAAGTATAAAATTAAGCAAAAACAATACCCCTGCTGCCACCAAACCACCACTTAAACTTGTATTATCTCCAACCATAGCATTTTGTACTGCATTACTAATCAGCAATATCAATATTACATCAATGGTATTCAGTTGCGAAAGTTCTTTCTTCCCTGTTAACCGTATGGCTACAATCATAAAAACATAAACCGACAAACACCTAAAAACTATATTTAAATAAGGCTCCATATATATTTTTACATATATAACGTTTGCTACTTATTTTGGTTGCCTATATTCTATTATTTTTTACTCCTAAAAATGAATAGGTTAGCTAATATTTCAATATTTTTTATTTTTCTATTGTTTATGAAGGTTATTTTAGCTTATATTTGCAACACTTTTTAAAAAAGTAAATGTCCCTGGCGGGGTAGCTCAGATGGTTAGAGCGCAGGATTCATAACCCTGAGGTCACGGGTTCAACTCCCGTCTCCGCTACATCAAAAAGCTCATCGAAAGATGGGCTTTTTTCGTTTTAAAGTGGCTTTAAACTGTATTAATTAAGCTATAGCAGTACTACTTCTGTATTGTTTCTATTCTGTTAATTTCAAGTGTAATTATACTAAAAACTTAGCTATAATCTTATAAACTGACGCATAAGTGACGCACTTATTTTATATCAATCCCATTTCCGCAAAACTGGAAAACCCTTCGGGACTTATAATAAGGTGATCCAGTATAGCAATGCCTAAGCATTTCCCTCCTCTTACAATCTGTTCCGTTAACCGTTTGTCCGGTTCACTGGGCGTTAAGTTACCACTGGGATGATTATGTGCCAATATCAATGAACAAGCTCCAGCTTTCAATGCAATACCAAATACAACCTTTAAATCAACCAGTGTTCCCGTTCTTCCTCCTGTAGAGAGATGGCTTATTCCCAAAACCCTATTACCTGTATTTAACAGGATCATCTTGAACTGTTCTATAATCTCTATGCTATCCATGTCCCAGGATTTCATCAATACTCCATAGGCTTCTTTAGCGTCATTAACACGCATCCTTTCCGATGCTTTTACTTTAGGTCTGTAAACCAATTGAATCTCGCTTACCTCTAATAAGGCATTTTCTTGTTCCATAATTGAAATGATTAAAATATTAAAGAATTAATTATGGAATCGGTATCAGCTTTGGGCTGAACTAAGTAAAGAAGCAACGGAATAAATAGGATTGAGCGTAAATGCCAGGGGAGCGTTTATGCCGGAATTTCTTTAAACGTGTTCTGACCACAAGCTTAAATTGGATGGAATGATTGATGATTTCTTTCCGTGGATAGTAGTAGTGATTTTAACATCAAAAGATGCAAATACGTCGTTTTAGCATAAAATGAAGTAAAAGTGCTGTTTTAGCCTAAAATTAGTCAAAACCTATGTTTTACCATTTTCCTCAAAAAAGTAAATTCTTGATAGTTCCTATATAATGACAAGTTTTGTTAAAAATGAGGAAGGATGATTAGTTAGAATGGATGTTACCTTTTAATCTGTAGGGATAAGATCTGTTTGTAAGAGTGAGTTTGATTCAATCGATTAAAAGGTATATATAAAGATATTTTCAGTCTATATGAGCTTCTTTCAAGATTAAAAGCTAGAGAATTCTTCCAAAAAGAGTACCTCACTTAAAAAGGCTTAAACGAGGTCTTATATTTTAGTTCTTATTTGAAAATCTTAGTTGTGCAACAGTTACCGATGTGTTAGCTGCTGCTTTTATTTCTGTCTTCATTACTCGAATTCTATCCATTTCTTTTCAAAGTAAATAGTTGTCGAGTTGTTTGCCTTGTCAGTTGCTATTGCTTTAACAAATTTTCCAGTTGTCGAGTTATATTTCAAAGTCAATTCGTCCATTCCTCCTGTGTCGTAATAGGCACCAAGCTTACAACCAAAAGGATTATTTTCAACATCATTTGTAAACACTGATAAAAGTAAAATCCGTTCTGATTTGGTGTCAGGTTTTTCGTATCCAAAGATTCTATGGTCTTGTCTAATGTTGGCAGTTAAATGTATTGTACTGTCACCGTCTTTCAGAAAAACAAAAGCTTTAGTGATATTGTCGCCAGAAGTAACAACACTTTCATTATTTACTTTGTCAATACTGTCAAGCTTTGTGATACTCTCTTTTGGTAGTTTATTTAGTGTCTGCTGATTATTTCCCTCTGTTTCGGTCGGCTTGTTGTCAGATGTTGAGTTTGTTTGTCCACAAGCTGAAAAAAGCAAGATTAATGTCAGTATATAAATTGTCGTTTTCATATTTCGTGTTCGTCTAAAGTTGCTGCTAACGTTTTGCAGGTTTAAGTTGAGCCTATTTTACTTGCACCAATTTCCCACAGCACTAATCCTAAATAAATGGCTTCAAATTTTCGTGTTTCCACTTCGCCCGAGGCTTAAATTAAAGTAGTGTTTTTATGAAATTAGATATGCAGTCAGACCAGAAGAACCCATTGCACAAGCAATTAAAAATAAGGCATATAGGTTTGTTTTACAGGAATAATAACCTAAACTATCTACCAACGATTTTGGTAGTTCGTTGAACATTCTTCGCGACAATAATATACCACCAACAAGATTGACTATTGTTCCTATCATTGCCCCCATAAATAAATTGTCAAACGCTTTAAATATTACAGTAATTATAATTCCTACAATACAAAAGAATATACCATTCATTTGATGCTTCGTAGCTACACCAATTGCATTAGTAAATAAATTTTCAATCCTTATGGTATCTGTTTTAGCTTCAATTATACCTCCATCAAAGGCTTTTTTATAGCATTTTCTAGCCCTAACATAGTAGCCGAATGCTTCCTGAACTTTTCCTTCACAATAAGTCAGCAAACTAGATTTAGGAAATTTTTCAAAACCTTTTCCAATCTCTTCTAAAGCGCCGTAATAATCATTTCCCTCAACTCTTTCAAAAGCCCATTCACAATAATTATCTTCAGTTATAGCACTTTGGCTTTTACTTGCTCTGGTTTGACTGTGGTCTGTAGTGGTATGTTGATGTTGCGAATGATGGTTCGAGTTACTTTGTTGTGTTTGATTAAAATTGTGGAAGTCATCGTGTACTTTTCTCTTCTGATAGTCAATTAGATTATCATAAGCTTCTTTTACTTCAATAAATTTGTCAGCAAAGAAAGTATTCCCTTGATGTTTGTCTGGATGGTAATGTTTTGCATACTCTTTGAAAGCAGATTTAATTTCTTCGTTACTGCAAGTTGGGTCAAGACCTAAAGTTTGGTAATAATTTTTCATTTAAAGTTGGTGAGTTCTGTTAATTAAATATGTCGATTTTTCATTCTTTATGATATAGCCAGATAGGTACAACTATTCCGCTAAGAAAACCTAGGAAAAATAATGTCCTAACCAAACCAGACCATTCGTCTAATTCTATAGTCCAAGAAATAAATGAACAAAAAATATAAAAAAATACAATTATCACGACGCCCATAATATAGAAAGGTGTCGTTGGTTGGTCAACGTTATATTTAGTATTTCTTGTGGCGGATTTAGGGTACTGGTTTTTTAAACTCACTTCTGTTACAATTTTTCCATCTCTAATTGCAGTTGAACAATGGCAATGTGGACATTTGACTTTTCCTTGTCCACTACCTGGAACCCTAAGTTTTTTTCTACAGTTCGGGCAACTTATTTCTACTTTCATTCATTAATTCTGTTTTTTTTTGCGAAGGTCGGCAAAACATTACTGGTAACTTCTATATATGCGCAACTTTATGGCACATCCATATCCAATATGGATGATAGATGTTTAAGTTTTGCACCTAAATATATTAAATACTTACAATATTAAAAGAAAATAATTATCACTTCCATTAATACCTATACTGTCTTTGCTCGCCTAACTGCGAGAAGAGAGAAAGTCTTTGTCGGGAAAGTTCGCAGAACGACGACAAAATATGTTTTAACACAAGTGTCTGGCGTGTGTTATTGTTTAAAGGGGAATGAGCGTAAGGATTACAATAACCATGACGGACACGCAGCTTTCTCGAAGACGCAGGCGAGCTGAAAAGTGGGAAGCGGTTAGAATTATTAGAGAATGAACGGAGTGAATATCAATAATTCTAAGGAGAGCTTCCATGGAGCAACTCGTTTGAACCATGCAGATAGGATGACAAATCCTGAACGATAGTGAACAGTGGAGTTGATGTGCTTGAAAAGCTGATCAACGAAACCGGATTTGGCAACCTATATGCGTTCTTAGTCGTTGCGGAATGCCGCTTTACCTATCATGTTTGCAATGGCTGAACCGATTGACACCGAACCCAAACTGAAAGTACCACCTTTTAATCTGTAGGGATTACCCTGCCCATCTCCCTAACCGAAAGACTGATTCTTACCTTATCCCATCGTAAGCAGACAAAAAGTGGGTGAGGTAAGATATCAGGATTGAAATCGATGCTCAATAAAAAAAGCCACACTGCTGTGGCTTCTTGTAAATGGATGGTTAATTGCAGTTATAATCAACACTTGCCTCTTGCCAGCGAGAATAAGATCCTGTATTATAAATTTCCTTATAGCCATTAATTTTTCCCTTGGCATCTTTTTTATAGGTATAAGAACTGCCCCAAGGATAATCACTTTGTATTAGGACAGGTGCATTCTTTGACATTTTACCAAAATATTCAATTAGCCCTCCGTTCCATTTAGATGAAGAATAATAATTGTAAATCTCTTGAGCGATAAGTTTATCCTTAATAACATCATTCCCATACGTAATGGTCTCTGTAACTGATGTTGGGGCTGAAACATTCCAGTTTGTAGTTTCGACAATTTTTACGAGATTTCCGTTTTCCCATGTATATGTCTTGATCGTATAATCACTACCATAAGGTCTTCTTGATTTAATCAGGTATCCCTCATTATTATATTCGAATTCACAAAAATAATCTATTTCTCCCTCCATATTGTAATCTTCAATTTTTACGATCCTTCCTTGAGCATCAAGGGTACATCTCGCAATGTTATCCCCATCTCTTTTAACAATTATCTTATCCGGGAAATATTCATAAGTGGCAGAACCGTCATCCTTGATCCGGCCTTTATCGTCAAATTTAACGACATCGGTAGAGGAATATCCATAACTATCCTCCCATTTAACCATTGCACAAGTCGGAATAGTTTCAGGTTCATCACCACCTTTGTCTTTTTTGCAAGCAACAAGCATCATCGTAGCTGTTAATGCCAACATTAAAATCTTTTTCATCAATAAATCTATTTGTTTTTAATACTGATGCAGACCCAACACCAGTGGTTTATAAATACAATAAGCGCAGGACTGTAACCTTAGATCTGAGAGAGAGGCACCTAGGAGAGCCCTGAACAAACAGATAGATTACGCCCCACGCTTATAGCATGAGACGCCAGTCTAACTGTCCTTGTTTTGTTCATTTGAAAATTTCCTAGGTTTTCTCCTTCTACAAGAACCTTAGCTAACGCTTATATCTTAATAATATGTAGTATTATATTATGTCTGTTTCGTGATTCAATATTTAAACTGCAAAATAAAGAGTTTTATGTAATATTAACTAAAAAAACTTAGTGTTCTTTTAAGGCACATATCATGGTATTGAAACTAAGCCATTCACATGGCCACCATGGGCCAACAGCCGTAAAGACACTAAAATCATTACTGTAGAATTCCTGTCTATGGAAATGGAGTCCCTTTCGGGCGACAAGATCTACAAATTCATTGATGTCCTCCAGTTTCAAAAACCTTGCACTGGCAAGATGGCCATCCTCGACATAAGTCCCATTGGGAATGTCTTTCTTAAAGTATTCCAATCCTCCCGGATATTTTTGTTCCAACACTTTCTTGGATACTATGAACTGATAAAATTCAAATAAAATCATATTTTCTAATGGATTAAACGGTTTTATTGCAGGAAATCATGGTGTAGAACATCTGAAATAACCTACGGATTAAAAGGTGTAAATTCTTGTCTGTTACTCTGGGCTCTATGTCTGTGTTATCATAACAGCTTCTACCTTTTAATCTGTGGGATAAGGTCTCTCAGTTCCCAAGCACTGTCTGTCAAAGAAAATCTCTTACTCAATCGATTTCTCACGAAATACTGAAGGGGGGTAAACTCGGGGGTGGAACTGTGTGGAAGTGACTCATATAAAATTTAAAAAATTGATTACTCAAAAAATAAGAGGGGGTATATACCCTAGGTTAAAAACTGAGTAGACTAAAAAATGAGATGATGATTATCATAATGGGAACGTTATAATCCGTTGGATTATGAAATGGACTTCTGTTTTATTGATTAAAAGGTGGCTCTGTCTGAATATAATCCGAGGTCTGTTTTTAGAGAGGGAATTTTTTTTGATGATGTTGTTACTCTTTCCTTAGGTAGGGCTAAAAGTAGGAGAAAATAATAAAAAAAGTTCCATGACAACTTAACTGATTCTATTGATGCATATATAGTCTTTTTTGTAGAATGTCTTGATGATTGTTTCTTTGCAATTAACCTTATAATCCGTAGGAATTAGAAGTGTATTTGGGTGATTTATGTTTGTTCCTATCGATTAAAAGGTAATGTATTCATAGCTCCATTTGATTATTTTAATCAAACCTTTGTGTTAGGGTACAAATAAGGTAGATAACATAGCTTGATTCTATTCTATTACATTTTCCCGTTATATTAAAGGGGGTATATCCCCCCCTAATCCAAACAATACTATTTTAAATTAAATTTGCTTTTTTCAATCCTATATCCATATATCTTTCTGCTCTCTTTTGTTCCAATATACTTACGTTCTGACACATCATAGTAATCACGGAGAAGTGTCATGCTTGGTTTTGCATTGTTTTTATTCTTGTAGAAACTTTACAATCTGTGCAAGTATCGATTAAAAGGTTATCTCTGGTAATCAACATAAAAAAGCAGGATGTGCGAACACCCTGCTAATATCTATTAATTATAACTCTGGCAGTACATCTCGTAAGTTTTCATCGTTAACCTCTCCCAATCCGCGTAAGTAATTAAGAGTCACAATCATATCTGAATGTCCAAGCAACTTTTGAATAACATGTAAGTCTTTACATTTTTTGTATACATTTACTGCCCCTGTATGCCTGAAAGAATACAATGTTTGTTGAGACCTAATTAATTTCAACTTAATCATTTCCGTTTTAGCTCTAGACCATTGTGTTTTGAAATAATCATCGTTATACGGAACTAATTCCCGAGTAAAAAGGTTACTATCCCTATCAATAACACCATTAAATCTTCTCTTAATCTCGTCAGTTACATAACTAGGCACAAAAACAGTTCTTATCCTGCCACTTTTATTCTCATCACCTGACAGATGAATTTCACTAAAATCATTGTAAAAATGAGCCATCTTTAACATTCTTACCTCTTTATGTGGGCGCAAGAAGCAACCATATGTTAACAAACAACATAGATAAAGATTAGAGTACTTCTCTTTGAGAAATTCAAGAACCTTACTCAATTCGTTGTCGGTAAATGTTTCATGTAGTACTGACTTTGCCTTAGCACGCAATGTTCTTGTTATAAGATTTCTCTCCATTATCTCTTTACGAATCATATCTGAAAAGAAAACGGAAAGACTACTTCTCTTATTCATGTAATGCCTATTTGAACTTTTAAATTGATCAAGGAAAGACTCAATATGCGATAACTTTAAATCCTTCGGTTCCAGACATAAGACTTCTTTAGGGAAGAATTGATTAAACTGATCATAAAGTTTTTGTAAATCTCTCTTGTACGTACTACTATAATTCATCGATAGCTTACTAGATAGTATATCTTTCATAGCCTCTTTTATAGTAAGTACTTTTACTTGAGGCTCCTTAATTGGACACCACCCTGACTTTAACGCCTTATCGAACTCATATTGCAAATTAATCAGCAGCTTATTTCTTTCCTCTAAGCTCTTGGCAGAGTTTGGGCTAATTGATACGCCTAACTTATTCCCATTGTATTCTCGACATCTAATCCCGTTATAATAATATAGGATGTATGACCTTGACGTTAAATCTGTGTTTGTGATAATTTTTGGTTCCGTGTACATGTTGACGCAAATTGCTGACGCAAAAGCGAAGCACATACCATAACCCAATAATATACAATATTTTATACAAAAGCTCACTTCTGTTCATAACCCTGAGGTCACGGGTTCAACTCCCGTCTCCGCTACAAAACCTTGATTACATAAATCAAGGTTTTTTTTGTTTAATCCCCTTTCAAATCGCCTTTAGTTTTATTATTCGACAAATAAAGCCCAAATTTGCAGCAACACCATATAATAATGATTAAAGCTATTTTTTTTGATATTGACGGCACCCTACTTAGTTTCAAAACCCATAAGGTACCTCAATCTACCATAGAAGCGATAAAAACCCTAAAAGCAAAAGGAATTAAAGTAATTGTAGCAACGGGACGAGCAATCAAACAGGTTGTTGGATTAGATGAGCTTGAGTTCGATGGTTATATTACTTTCAATGGAAACCTCTGCCTTTCTAAGGAGAAAGAAGTGTTTTTTAAAAATGCAATTCCAAAAGAAGACATTCAGGCTCTAATTAAATACCAGCAAGAAAGAAAAGCTTTCCCTTGTATTTTAATGGCCGAAGACGAAAACACCATCAATTTCGTAGATAACACGGTTATTGAAGTTTTCAATCTTTTAAACCTTCCTATTTATGAAGCTGTAGGAATGGAGAAAGCCACAGAAAAAGATGTTATCCAAATCAATGCATTCCTAAAACCAGAGGAAGATGCTGACTTAATAGAACATGCCTTAAAATCTTGTGAAACCAGCAGATGGACTCATCTTTTTGCTGATGTAAATGTCAAAGGCTCCAACAAAGGAACAGCCATAGATCAATTCGTCAAATACCTGGGCATTAATATCTCTGAAACCATGGCATTTGGCGATGGCGGGAATGATATAGAGATGCTAAAACATGCAGGCTTAAGTGTTGCTATGGGCAACGCCGGGGACGATGTTAAATCTGCAGCAGACTATGTTACCGATTCGGTTGATGATAACGGAATTTTCAATGCTTTAAAGCATTTTAACGTAATATAAAAAATCCGGGCCTGGCCCGGATCCAAACAAAACATAAACTTAAAGTTCACCTGTAAGATTTAGAGTTCCTCGTCATGCTGAGACCTATCTAAACCAAGTGTTTCCGCTTCCGGAGTCACTCTTATCGGAGAAATCATATCTGTGATTTTCAGTAACAAAAGAGATCCAAAAAATGCAAAAGCAGAAACAGCCACCAAGGCAATCAAATGAACAAAAAACAGCTTTGTTTCACCAAAAAATAAACCCTTCTCTCCCACTGCTTCATTAATAGTAGAGTCAGCAAAAACACCTGTAAGCAACATCCCCACCATACCTCCAACTCCATGACAAGGAAATACATCCAACGTATCATCTATAGAAGTTTTACTTCGCCAAATAACTACCAGATTACTTACCACCGCAGCAACTAAACCTATAACCATAGAATGAGGAATACTTACAAAACCCGCTGCCGGAGTAATAGCCACCAAGCCAACCACTGCACCTATACATGCCCCCATTGCTGATGGCTTTTTTCCTCTTACAATATCAAAAAATATCCAGGCTATAGCCGCTACAGACGAAGCCGTTGTTGTTGTAGCAAAAGCATAGGCCGCCAAACTATTAGCACCTCCTGCTGAACCAGCATTAAAACCAAACCAACCAAACCAAAGAAGCGCTGTCCCTAAAATAACATAGCTTATACGGGCCGGGGCATGCACAGAAGTTATACGGCCTTTAAGATACAAGGCCGAAGCCAAAGCCGCCCAACCTGCAGACATATGCACCACAGTACCTCCGGCAAAATCCAACACACCTGCTTTAGCCAGAATACCTTCCGGATGCCATGTTGCATGAGCTAAGGGAGAGTAAATAATGATAGAAAATAAGGTTATAAAAATAAGGTAAGAATTAAACTTTACACGCTCTGCAAAAGCCCCTGTAATTAATGCAGGTGTAATAATGGCAAACTTAAGCTGAAACATAGCAAACAATACCAGAGGAATAGAAGGTAAAGCCGGCCATGCCTGATGAGTCAATACATTTTTAAGCATATAAAAAGTAGAAGGATTACCTATTATACCGCCAATATCATCACCAAATGCGAGACTAAAACCAAAAAACACCCATATTACAGTTATCAGACACATACATATAAAACTCTGTAACATAGTTGAAATCACATTTTTCTTACTCACCATCCCTCCATAGAAAAATGCCAAACCAGGGGTCATGATAAGCACCAGAGCCGACGAAGTTAACAACCAGGCTGTATCACCCGAATCCAGTTCATACCCGGAAGTTGGCGATGTTGTAGCAGTAAATAAACCAATTAGGCTTATAGCTACAAGTACTGTAAATGGAAAATACTTTTTCATAATTTAATTTCTTTCTTTAACACTGTTTTTTTTCAATTGATCCTCGCAAGCCTTAATTACAAATAAATCAACAAAAAATTATTTTAAATAAATTTTTAACAAATATAAACCACTTTTATTGAAATAAAATTAATAAAAGTCATTTTTTATTAGAAAACAGTGAATTTTTAGTAAAATAACATTATTAAAAACATATTTTTCAAACACATTTAAAAAAACATCTAAAAAAAATACAGTTTTTACAATTTTATCAACACAAAAAACAAATAACACATAAAAAACAATCAAATAATAAAACATAAAAACACTAAAATTTTGATTTCATTAAAAATAATTTGATTTTTAATGAAAAATCAGACTAAAAACTGATTAAAGAGAAAGCCTTAATTTAAAAAACACCTAAATCAACCTCAAAAACTGATCTTCATCTCTTTTTAACTTATTTTTTAAACCATAAAATCTTAAAAAAGATGAAAAAATCAATTTCAACCATTCTCTTAGCAGGTTTATCTTTGTTTTATTCAAAAAACTATGCACAGGATACTACTCTCGGAACCACAGGTCTGAAAATTAATGGCAGTGCCGATGTTTATTGGAAATACGACTTTGCAAAACATAGTAATATCAATACTTTTTTCACGGAAGACCAAAATTCTATTTCTTTGGGAATGCTAGATCTGGCCATTAGCAAAAATACTGGTAAGGCCTTCTTTGTAGGAGAATTATCTTTTGGTCCGCGTGGACAATACCGTTCTTTGCTTAATGGCGACCAAAACCCAACTAATGCCGATAACAGTTTCCACCTGCAAAACTTATACATTGACTATGCATTTACAGATAAACTAAATCTAACTGCTGGATTTATGGGCACATTTGTTGGCTACGAAGTTATTTCACCAACCGCCAACTTCCATTACTCTACCTCTTATCTTTTTGGAGCGGGTCCTTTTCAAAATGCGGGAATAAAAGCGACTTATTCTTTTTCCGATAAAATAA
Organism: Pseudopedobacter beijingensis; assembly: GCF_042678145.1. Classification (NCBI taxonomy): domain Bacteria; kingdom Pseudomonadati; phylum Bacteroidota; class Sphingobacteriia; order Sphingobacteriales; family Sphingobacteriaceae; genus Pseudopedobacter; species Pseudopedobacter beijingensis. The sequence continues at coordinate 15,253 of NZ_JBHUDG010000013.1, forward strand.
GCGGTATGATAGGCCTATTCAATGACTGGAATACCTATCAGGATTTTAACGGAATTTCTCATATTGGTTCTCAAATCAGCATAACACCTAACGAAAAGACTAATGTATACCTTAACTTTTTAACAGGATCTTCTGAAGGAGGAAACAGCAATTATTCATCCGGTACACTTTTAGACTTAGTGGCAAATTATTCTTTCAACAACAAATTTTCATTAGGGATTAATGCTACAGACTATTCTTTTAAATCTGATGGTGGTTATTACGGTGCTGCGCTTTATCCTAAATTTAGTATTCAAGATAATATTGGAATAGGATTAAGAGGTGAATATTTCAAAGTAAAAGACGAAGGAGGTTTAAGTGGCGATGCCAAAACTGCACTTACATTAACCGGAAACTTTAAACATGGAGGACTTGTTTTTATTCCTGAACTAAGATGGGACAACAGCAAGTTAAAAGAATTCACCAAGTCAGACCTGATTACAGCTACCCCAAATGCCATACAGTTCTCTGCAGCTTTGGTGTATAGTTTCTGATAACAGATATACTTATAACAAGGTTTTATTTCTGCATTTATAAACAAAATAGCAGAAATAAAACCTTATTACCTTATACTTATTTTATATTTAGAAAATCACCTATCAGATACATTTCCCTCCAATAAAGTAAACCTGCTTTGCAGTTTTATATCATCAGAAGCTGTACCAATCATAACTAAAAAATCACCTGGCTCTGCTCCCCACTCCAACTGGTTATTATAAAAAGAAAGCTTTTCTTTGTTAATCACAAAATTTATTTTTTTACTTTCTCCAGATTGAAGATAAACTTTTGTAAAATCTTTCAGTTCTTTCATCGGTCTTACTACAGACGCCACCTCATCTTTCAAATAAAGTTGCACTACTTCTTCGCCGGCATATTTACCATTATTTACTAATGTAAATTCAACTTTTACAGATTCCCCTGAATTCAATTTATCTTTACTTAACACCAGATCTTTATACTCAAAATTAGTAAAGCTTAATCCATGGCCAAAAGCAAAAGCCGGAGTATTTGGAGAGTCTATATAAGCTGATTTATAAGTTATATATTTAGGATTTTTTATAGGTCTCCCTGTATTATAATAATTATAAGATAAAGGAATTTGTCCTTCATGACGAGGGAATGTTACAGGTAGTTTTCCTGATGGATTATAATCCCCAAACAACACATCAGCTATGGCATTGCCTGCTTCATCACCCAACCACCAGGCATAAAGAATAGCATCTGCCTTTGCTGCAATGTCATTAAATATTAATGGACGTCCCGCCATTAAAATCACCACAACTGGCTTCCCTGTAGCTTTTACTGCATTAAAAAGAGCTTCCTGCTCACCATTTAGGTGGATATTTGTTTTAGACTTGGCCTCTCCACTCATATCCCAGCTTTCTCCCAAAGCCATAATAACCACATCTGATTGTTTCGCGTAATTGACAGCTTCTTCAAATCCTTCCTGACTATTTCCTGTAATACTGCAACCTTGTGCGTATTTTATCTCTGCTTTTTTACCTAATTTATTACTAATACCTTCATAAAGACTTACCACCTGAACCGTATCTGTATTTACTATCCAGCTTCCCTTATGATCTCTTTTACTTTTCACCAATGGGCCAATTAATGCCAACTTTGTTTTCCCTTTTGCCAACGGCAATAAAGCAGATTCATTTTTCAGCAAAACAATAGACTTCTTTGCAACATCTCTGGCTATATTTTTATGACTAACATCACTCAATACTTTCGCTTCTCTTTTTAAATCAGAAAACTTATAGGGATTATCAAACAATCCCAACTCGAATTTTTTATACAGAATTCTCCTGACTGCATCATCCACTACAGATTCACTTACTTTATTTTCCTTAATTAGACGATGCAGATAGTTTTTATATGCCCTGCTTTCCATATCCATATCACTACCTGCATTAATGGCTTTTTCTGCTGCCTCTGCATTATCCCTGGCATAACCCCACGTAACCATCTCTCCAATAGACCCCCAATCACTTACAACAAATCCTTTGTAATTCCATTTCCCTTTCAGGATATCTCTTTGCAGATATTGATTTCCTGTAGCCGGGATACCATTTAGCGTGTTAAAAGAATTCATAAAAGTGGCTACTCCAGCATCAACAGCTGCTTTAAAAGGAGGCAGGTATGTCTCCCACAATTGATGATCACTTAAATCTACGGCATTGTAATCACGCCCGGCGATGGAAGCACCGTAAGCTGCAAAATGTTTAGCACATGCCATAACCGCATCGGTATTTCCTAATTTTTCTCCCTGAAAGCCTTTCACTCTTGCCGAAGCAATCAAAGAACCTAAGTAAGTATCTTCTCCTGCACCTTCCATTACTCTTCCCCATCTTGGATCACGACTGATATCTACCATAGGCGCAAATGTCCAGTGAATTCCCGCTGCCGCTGACTCTTTAGCCGCTATGTGCGCAGAAAGTCGGATAGCCTCCAAATCCCAGCTTGCCGCTTCTGCCAATGGAATCGGGAAGGTAGTTTGATAGCCATGAATAACATCCAGGCTGAATAGCAACGGAATCTTCAATCTCGATTCCATTGCCAGCTCCTGAATTTCACGTGTATCTTTTACCCCTTTAACATTAAGCATAGAGCCTACCCAACCGTTTTTAATATCGCTGCGCAGATCTGTTTTCACTTTGCTTTCGGGACCGGTAACCTGTCTGCCTGAATATTGGTTTAACTGTCCTATTTTTTCTTGCAGGGTCATTAGTTTTAATAAACTATCTACCCGCTGCTCTATACTTTTTTGTTGCGCGATTGCGTTTACACTTATTCCGAGGAATAGAATTAACATACTGAATTGCCTGTTCATCTTCTTGTTTATATTTCCTTATTAGTTTCTTGCCTTATATATGTTTTGATTAAACGGGCTAATTCTCATTTTCTCCATCGTTTCACTATGGTACAATATTGAGATCAAGCCCATCTCTGAAATTATAGTAGTTTTGTTTTACTCCGTAGCTTGTGTTAAATAGAGTTGCTTCTGCATTTACTCCCCAGGCAGAATCTGCGTCGCCTATATTCCATAAAGTAATGCCCCAGCGCTGGCTTACCGGTACAATTTCCTGATATGCCTTTGCGACATTATAATATAAAGACTTTTGCAGGTTGCGGCGGTTAGTCAGTTCTGACGAAGGCACAGTAGTTTCTCCTGGCGAAAGCAGCGAAATATCCAGCTCGGCAATATGTATCAATAAACCGGTATCTTTCATTTTCTGAATAGCTGCCTTTATATTAGCTAAAGGTGTACTCCATCTGATGTGCATTTGTAAACCAACACCATTAATAATCGGGTCACCTCCTTCACGTAAGGGTTTCAATGCCATTACTTTATTATAAATGGCATTTAATTTTGTGGTAGAATATTCATGACCGTAATCGTTATAAAAAAGTTTTAGTTTCCAGTTTGAATTTGCTCTTGCTGCTTGTCGGGCATATCTGAAAGCTTTTTCAATATACGGCTCGCCCATATATCTTTTCCAAAGGCTGCCAATATCTTCTCCGGCGACTATATTTTCATTACCTCTTAATGTCCCATCGTCATAATAGGCTTCATTTACAACATCCCATGATGTTAACAAAGGCAAAGAAGGATTACCTGCTTTGTAATTATTGCTATAAAAAGCAACCGTTTTATAAATATGCCGCTTCATAATAGCATCAAGCGTATCAGCCCGCTGTGCTACCGGCGTATTGTTGACTTCTGTACTAACCCAATTGGGCAATGCCCGGTGCCATACCAAAGCATGCCCATGTATTCTTTTTGAACCATGGTCTTTTGCCAGATTAGGAATTTTTTCATTTTTTTCTTCTATTCCATTCCCCAGTATTCCAAAATCCCATACAAATTTTTGTAGATTGAGACTGTTCATTTTCATGTCGTTCTCCGCAGTAATACTGTTATAATGCAATTTTGCCAAATCTTTATAAGCAGTATTGGTAAATCTGTTAGAATTAACTGCTGCTCCTATAATCACATCTGTATTTACTCCCTGCAATATGTTGCTTACTGCTGTTGTTGCACTTTCCTGTTTATTGCTTTCTTTTACAGAAAGTGTCAATTCATTTGCTTTTTCTGCCTGACATGCTCCTAACATGAAGCACACAAGCGATGTGTAAATCGTTAAATTTTTCATCGGGTTTATAATTTAATTTATTGGTTGATAAACGCTTTTTAAGTACCAATACTCTCTCCCCAAAGTATCGGTATTTTTTTGGAGTGTAACATCTACTCCCCGGTCTGTATCCTCACGAAACAATATTCAATATTGCGGCTGACCCAAAAGTCTTTTGTCATTTCGACCAACGGGAGACTTGCAAAGCAATCATGAGCACCTTTAAAAATATAATAGCTCACGAATAAATCTCTATCAGAACGTTTTATAAAGAGATTCCTCTCCCGAAAACCGGGATCGGAATGACAAAACGTGACGATTTAGGCCATTTTGGTCACCCCCCGGAGGGAGAAGCCTATAAACATTGGCATCTTCACCCCAGAAATGCCGGTGTTTTACATTAAATTATTATTATTGCCACACAAATTTTTTAGTGATAACTTCTGCCTGAGCATTTAATATTGCAATTTGCACTCCTGCTTTTGCTCTGTTTACCGGCAGGCTTATTTTGTTATATCCTTTTTCGAGGTTTAAGGATTCCTCCAACAAAACCTGTCCGTTTATGTCAAGTATGCGTATTTTTCCCTGCTGTTTCGTGGCGGAATAAACAGACACCTCTGCAATAGCTTTTAATGCCGAAGCATAAATGTTAAAATCTGTTTTTTCGATTGTTGTTGTCACCTGCACAGGACCATAGAACTCAGATTTGCCGTCTTTATCAAATTGTTGCAGCTTGTAATAATTTACGCCCGGAAATGGATTGTTATCGTTAAAAGTATAATTTGTATTGCTATCGGCATTTCCTGTGGCTTTTACCTCTCCTATTTTTTGAAAATCTATTCCGTTAAATGATTTTAAGATATCAAAATGCGAACTGTTTTTTTCTGCTGCCGTTAACCAGTTTAATTTGATAATATTTCCTTCATTTTTAGCTTCAAATGAAGTTAATGTTACCGGCAGCACACCTGTTCCGGGTGCTAAAGTTACTCCTCTGAATGTAGTATTCGCGGATGCTGTTGCTATTAATTCCGGCATTCCAGCAAAATTTGTATCACCGTCGCTGGCATCTGTAAATATATCGTCTACAGTATAAAGCCGTGAGTCATTGCTGCCTGGTGTTCCCCATGTTGTAAAGAATATTTTAACACCGGTAGAAGTTTTAACAGCCGTTAAACTTCTGGTTCCCGCAGGTACACTAATATCCCCCTTAGCTAACCAGCTTGTTCCTCCTAAATTTGATCTGTATTTTCTTATAACAGGGCCATTATCGTCAATCACATAAAGTAAAGTTCTAGCAGGACTACCCGGAGATTTTACTACTGCAACCTGATGTGCATTAGAAGGAGCTGTTGTACCCCCAAAATCATTAGTCTTAAATGATGTAGAGGTTGTAATCAAATCAGCAAACGGAATATTGTTCTGATTATCCGGTGCAAATATCTTTGCAAGGGTTACGCCATTTAGCACTGTTTCTGCTATAGTTAACACCCTTGGTGCATTTTGTGCCGAAGAAACTCTTACCGAAGCATCTGTTGTACCCACAGTTTTGTATCTTACTCCACCGTCATAACCATTAAAATATACAGATGTTCCTTCTACTACAGCCGAACGCGGAGCACCTATAGCATCTACTACCAAAGTATTAGCACCAACAGCTCCGGCGGCATTAATAGTTGCTACAACAAACTGTCCTGCCTGGTCGGGATTGTGCCCTATGATGGAAAGCGTTGAACCATCTTTTGATAATACGGGATAACCTTCTGATTCGTAGGCTCCGCCAGAGGTTAGCGCCAAACCTTCCAACCCATAATTAGCACCGTTTGCTGTACGCGATATGGGAATAGTTTTCACATAACTACCCGATGCTGTATACTCATCAATAAACACAGGTACACGCTGTCCGTTTGACATTGGAAATTCGCCATCTCCATAGCGATAAACCGCTAAATTCCCCGGAGTAAATTGCGCATAGGCAGAAATCCCTGCTATCATGCACATGGTTAAAAGTAGATTTTTTTTCATCTTATTTATCAATTATTATTGGTTTTCTTTTTACTGAATCTGTAATTTATGCCTAATTCAAAATCACCATTCGTATAACCTTTCATAGCTGCCGTATTGGTAGTGTACATTCCTGTAAATGTTAAGGCATTATTATAGCCTACGCCAAAACCAAATGTGGCACTTTCTGTAGTGTGATATAAGCCAAATACATTGAATTTATTCTGATAATTGAAATTTGCTCCAACATCCAGTATGTTATCAAATTCTTTAATTCCCCGGTATCCTATTTTCGGTTCGGCAGTAAACTGATTATTTAGTTCTATTTTGTATGCTACAGCGGTAAAGAAAGTGGCATAGTTTACGCCATTTGCAAAATTGGGGTCTGTTTCCAGATAATTCCCCAAATTAAGAACAGAGGCCTGCAATGTTAACTTTTTATCGGTATACGCTACACCAAAATCTCCATCTAGTTTGCCTCCTCTGTCGTTAAATCTGTTTGTTACCGGGTCATGGCTATCTCCTGTAATGTCTCTGTTATTAATATACTCTCTTGCTACTCCAAGAGACAAGCCAAAATGTACTTGTTTATCTTCGGCTATTGGTAAATGATAGGCATAAGTTGCCATAAATCTGGTGTGGTTAATCAATCCGCTTTTTTCAAAACTAAGATTCAAGCCTACTGCTGTCCGGTTAGCAAAGCCATAATCTCCAGTAATAGATTGGGTAACCGGTGTACCGGGAATCTGGTTGAACTGTTTACGATAAACCAGATTGGCATTTAATCCTTTTTCTGCTCCTGCAAAGGCAGGATTCCCTAAATACTGATTCTGGAAATACATATTCCCCAAAGGATTAAGCTGTGCAGATACTTCGTGGATAGTTGCTATCCCAATAAAAAGTCCTGCGAGATATTTATATAGTTGTTTCATCTTTTTACTGATAAAATCCTGAATTAATTGTTTAACATGGTGATAAATCCTTTTTTCTTGGGCTGTCCCGGACCAAAATCTATCAGGTAATAATAGGTGTCTTCATTCAGCGAAGAACCTGCAATCCTGCCATCCCAGTCATTGTTATATCCCTTTTTACTGAAGATAATTCTACCGCTTTTATCAAATACCTTTACTTCACTATCAGGATATAAATCTATATTTTCAACTTTCCAGTAATCATTTAAACCATCGCCATTAGGAGATAAAAGATTAGCCGCAACCACCAAATCATAGTTATTGTTCACGGTCAATGTAAATTCCTGCGTAACACTACAACCTCCGCTATTGGTAACGAGTACTTTATAAGTAGTAGTTTGTACAGGTCTTACCGTAATTTCGGCAGTATTGGTATTGCCAATTATCCCTTCTGCATTTTCCCACTGATAGCTTGTACCTCCACCTGCTGTTAACCTTACAAGAACTCCTTTATCTACTGTTGTTCCTTTATCGGAAGTGATATTTGCCACAGGAAATTCGTTGATATTCAATGTAAATGTTTCTGTATGTCTGTCAACTCCCCCATTAGTTGTACCCCCATCATCCTGAATTATAAGCGATAATTCTACACTTCCCGAATTGTTATTATTGAATTTATACTTTATTTCTCCATTACCGTTACCTGTAAGACTCACCGTTAGCAATTCAAAAAGTTGCGGATTATCAGAAATGATGCTGGCTGTTACTATTTGTCCGCTTTCAGGTCCGGCAGTTATTCCAGTGATAGAAATTGTTTTCTCTTCTATACCGACACAGGTATTCCGGTCTCCAATTGCTGTAATTGTTGGCGCTTCATTAACATTGTTAATACTGATGGTGAAAGAATTTTCAAACGTAAAGTTCGATTGTGATGTTGCTTTTACCCTTATATTGTAGGTTTCCTGTGTTTCAAAATCTAACACAGAATTGGTTTGCAACTGGTTACCCGATATTTTAAATTTCGCATTATCTGCAGAACCCGTACCGCTAACTAATGTATAAGTTACATTTACGGATGCATCCGGAGATACTACAAAGAAATTTCCGGCAATGGTACTTACCGGCTGGTTTTCATAAAGTGTTACTGGCGTAAAATTTAATTGTGTGATGATTCCCGCTCCGGCTATCAGGTTTTCTACATTTGAATAGTAAGTAAAACCCGTATGAGTTACTGCTCTTACTCTATAGTAATATATTGTACCTGACGTTACGGTATTATCTGTATAGGCCACAATATTCTGCGCTGTTGTAGTAAGCAATGTAAAATTCACTCCATCAGTTGAGCGTTCCACCTCAAATCCGCTTTCATTTGTAGTATTATCTGCCCAGCTTAATCTGATTTCATTTAAAGACACTACTTCTGCAAGAAGCGGAGATGGTGATAAAACTGTTTGTCTGAGCAGGTCTATATATTCTATATTATTTTGCCCAAAGCCTACTCCCCACCCTAAATCTGTTCCTGCTGCAGTTTGCGAGATTGCGTTTGCCCCTTTATAATCTGATATGTCTTTATCGGGATTTGAAGGGTATTGAAAGAAATTTGTACCTGTTGCACCTGATGCGTACAGAACAGGAACACCTGCTGCCTGCAATGCTGCATACTCTGCCGTTGTATTACTATTTCCTATAGCAAATGCATGTATGGCATCTTGCAAACCTTTTCCGTTAGGTGTACCGTCATCTTTTTTAATAATAATAATTTCATTGGCAGTTATATTTAAAAACTGTCCTCCGGGATTTTCCTGCAATACCGTAAAATATGTACTGCCAGAAGTTGTATTGGGCAACAATAAATCAAGCGTAAAATCAGAAGCATCTGTATCTAATGTATGACTCTGCCCCGCAGAATTTGGTCTTCTTAAAACAATGGTAGTTCCGGAACGCATATCTTTCCAGAAATCTATATTGTTAAATTTATACCTTCCTCCGCCATCCTTATTCGCATCTGGCAGAGAAATATCTTTTACAATTAATCCCCTCATATCCAGATGATCTTTTACCACCAGTAATTCTACCGCATCCAGATATCCCTGAAAATCTGATGTAGCATTAAATATTTTATTAACAACCACCGGAGCTGTTGTAATTGCCGATGTACTAAATACATTGCTATACGCTGAATTTCCGTCCGGGTTTAATGCTCTTACTCTGTAATAGGTTGTTTGCGACTGCGAAATTCCTGTTTCAGTAAATGTACTGACATTGCTACCTACGGTTGCCAATGATGTGAAAGATACTCCGTCTGTTGATTTTTCTATCTCAAAACCTGTTTCGTTATGGGAGTTATCTGCCCAGCTTAGTGTTATACTGTTAGCATTAGAATAAAATCCTGTTAATGATGACGGTGCATCTATATAAAACAGTACCCTTAATGATGCAATGTAATCTATATTGTTTTGTCCTAGACCTGTTCCCCACCCTAAGTTATTACCAACGTTACTTGATGTAGCTTTTGTACCATTATAGTCTGCTATCGCTTTATCCGGATTTAACGGATATTGATAGTATCCTGTTCCTGTTGTTCCGGAAGCATATAAAATTGGTACTCCGGCATTTTGCATTGCTGTAAATTGTGCCGAAGTATTACTGTTTCCTATGGAAAAAGCATGTATAGCCTGATTTATGCCTTTTCCATTAGCTGTTCCATCGTCTCTTTTAATGATAACGATATCATTTTGGGTGATATTAAAAAACTGTCCTCCGGGGTCTTCCTGCAAAGGCGTAAAGTAGGTATTACCCGCCGAACCTCCTGGAAGCATTAGATTAAGTCTATAATCAGAAGCCTCTGTGTCTTCTGTATAAGCGGCATTTAATGCCGTGGGTCTTCCTAATACGATAGTAGTTCCCGAGCGCATATCGCTCCAGAAATCTATACTGTTAAATTTGTATCTGCCACCGGCATCTGTATTGCTGCTATTATTCAGAGATAGATCTTTGATGATCAACCCCCTCATATCCAAATGGTCTTCTATTACCAGTAATTCAATCGCGTCCGAATATCCTTCAAAAATATCGGTAGCATTATAAATTTTATTGATGACTACACTTTGTGCAAAACTACCAGCGCCAGACAGGAACACTAAGACAAAAGCCAGATATGTTTTTTTCATTTTACTGATTATTGAGTTTTTTCTGTACGATTTAAAATTGATGTTGTAATATTTTATTTTACGCCATCTAAAATTCCCTGATACGCTGGTTTGCGTTGATAATTATCATCAAAAGGCAAAGGCCAATCAGGTCTATTATATTCGCCTCTAATCCAGGTATCTGCATCTCCAACATTCCATGTGGTAATACCAAACTGCTGGTCTTTTGGAATAGCGTTATATGTTTTTACTATAAATTCGTATTTAGCTTTTTGCTGTGCTGCCAAACCCGCAGAAAATACCAGATCCTGAACATTATCGGGGTTCATCTGTATATCTAACTCTGCTATATGTACTTTTAGACCTGTTGCTGTCGCTGTATTTATTGCTGCTGCAAGGTTGGCGTCTGATTGCGTATAACGGGTATGCATTTGCATTCCTATTCCATGGATAGGTACCCCTTTAGATTTTAAATCGTTTACCAGATTAATAATTGCTGTTCTTTTGGTTGGTCCAAATTCATGACCATAATCATTATAAAACAGCAAGGCATCAGGATCTGCTTCATGAGCATAGATAAAAGCTTTCTCTATAAACTGAGGCCCTAATTTTTGATACCAGATGCTTTCCGTCCGCAATGTTCCATTCTCCGCCATTACTTCGTTAACAACATCCCACGATGCTACCTTTCCCTTATAATGCCCTACTACGGTTTGTATATGGTTTTTCAAGAGTTGATCCCATGCAACCGCATCGCCCTGATAATTAAGTACCCATGCCGGTGGATTTTTGTGCCATATCAACGTATGCCCGTGTACACGCATACCATTTTGCTGAGCAAAATTCACCAGATAATCTGCTTCTGTCCAATTATATACATTTTCTGAAGGATGCAACTGCGAGAATTTCATCGCATTTTCTGCCGTTACACTGTTACATTCTTTGATGACGGTTTCGCGATAAGCTGCCCGGTTCTTCAGCAGATTATTATTCACCGCAGCTCCAAAAGGAAATGGCAGTTCTCCTTTTAATGTTACTCCTTCTTCTATTGGAATAGTTAAATCCGGAGATGGAAAAACCGGCTCTTCCTGCCCTTTTATACAGCTTAAAACTGTACATATACTCATCGTCATTACAAACAAAAACTTTCTCATATCTATCATTTTTATGACTGTTTCTTATTATTTATACTTTTGTGCTGTTTTATCATAGAAGTCTTTAAGCACAAAGAATGCTTTCTTTTTCTTTCCGGTTTCTGTGATAAGACCTTTTCTGTTCCAGAAATCCTGATAATACGGGTGCTGTCTTCTTGGAGAACGGAAATCGGTTAAAATCCAGGGAGTCATTCCTCTCAACCCGCTCATGGTATTCATAAAAGGAATCTGGTGCTTATATAAAGATTCCTGAAACTCTTCTGACCAACGGGTATCTTCATCGGCGTGGAATCCCCCCAATGCATCTCCTCCTACTTCTGTTATTACAACCGGTTTGTTGTATTTAATCTGAAACTTGTATTTGGACAGATTCTTTGGCAAATCCCAATACCATCCACCATACTGGTTAAAACTTACCAGATCCAGTTTTTCACCCAAAGGGTCGTCTACAATGACATTAAAATCTTTGCGATGCACTTCTAAAGCCGCAGCTACCAATCTTGTATTATCTAATGAACGGGCTTTATCTGCCAGGTTGCTCATAAATTTAAAACGGGGTTCGCTCAACGGCGTTTCGTTCCCGATAGACCAGATAATGACACTTGACCGGTTTTTATCCCGTTCTATCAGATCGGTAAGCTGTTTTTCTGCATTTTTGTAAGTTTCGGCATTCTCCCATGATATAGTCCAATAGACAGGAACTTCTGCCCATACCAGCAATCCCATTTCATCTGCCAGTTTTACCATTTCTTCGCTATGTGGATAATGGGCAAGGCGAACGTAGTTACAGCTGAGTTCTTTCGCCCAGTTCAACATCATTCTCATATCTCCTTCCGAACGCAGTCTACCCGGTATTAAAGGGTTTTCATCATGCAGGGAAATTCCTCTCAGAAACACAGATTTACCGTTTAGCAAAATATCCTGTCCTTTGGTTTCTATAGTTCTGAAACCTATTTTATCGGATATTTTATCTGTTGCAGAAGCTATTTCTACCTGATATAGTTTAGGATTTTCCGGCGACCATAAGCTCAGTTTTTTTACCGGGATATTTACCACCGCTTTTCCCTCAGCATCTGTTTTTACGGTCATTTTTATTCCGGCTTCGGGAATATTGATAGTAATATCCTGGTTTTTCTGCTCACCTTCCAGTTTTACAAAACCTTCTATCCGGTTGCTGCTGCCTTTTGCCAGTTGTATTTTGTAATCGGCGATGTAAGTTTGGGGAAGTTCCGCAAGCAATACATCTCTGGTGATTCCTCCGTAATTCCACCAATCGGTATTTACGGTTGGTATTTCATCTTGTTTACGGGTGTTATCTGCTTTAACAACTACAAAGTTCTCTCCGGCTTTCAGTTTTCCAGTTACATCAAACTGAAACGGTGTAAAACCTCCTTTATGTGTTCCCAGCTTTTTACCATTGAGGTAAACATGTGCTTCGTAATTTACGGCGCCAAAGTATAGGATATATTTTTTATCCTGTGCAGGGGAAACATTAAATTTCTGGCGAAACCATACCGTTCCTTCATAAAATTCGAGTTTTTCTGCCTGTGAATTCCAGTCGCCCGGAATTTTCATGGTAGGAGAAAGGTCGAAGTTATATTCTATCAGTTCAGATTTATCAACCTGCTTACGGTCGTCATAAAAACCGCCCTTTCCAGATTTTGTCTGGTCGAAAGGTTCGTGTCGATAATCATAATAGCCCATTTCATAAGGGTCTATAATATAATTCCATCTCCCGTTAAGGCTGATGTGTTTTCTGGTATAAATATTCTGTATGGTATTTTGCTGTGCCACTGCAATAGCTACAGTAAAAAATAAAGCTAAAAATGTAAAGGCTCTGGATATATTCATCATTAATCAATTTTGGTAACCCGGATTTTGTATTAATGCAGGTTGTCTGTTTATGGTATTCTGTGAAAACGGGTACAGGTAGTTTTTTTCTTCAAAAACTCTGTTTTCTACTGTAAATCGGTTATATGTCAGATTTGCATTTGCATCTCTAACGATACGCATACCTGTAACGGGTTTGTTCAGATAAAGCTCTCCCAATTTCCATCTGCGTATATCGTAAAAACGATGTCCTTCGAAACATAACTCAATACGTCTTTCGTTATAAATTCTTTCGCGGATAGCTTCTTTTATTGGTTGCACATATCCGTCTCCATTAGGATTTGTTGTTTGCAAAGGCGGCATGCCTACACCCGAACGCTGGCGCACCAGATTTACGCTGCTCAACACCTCTGTCATTGCAGCAGTTCCCTGCGCTTCGTTTAATGCTTCTGCGTAATTGAGTAAAATCTCTGCATACCTGAATACTACCCAGGGACGTCTTGCCAATGTATTTGAGTTTTGATTCCAGTTTGCCGCCTCGCTCAGGAATTTACGCATGTAATAACCCGTTTTGGTGGCGTTTATATTTTTATTTAAACCATCATTACCTCCAACAAATGTTTCTATCTGCTTTCCTTTAAAAGTTCTGCTGTTATAATTTATGGTTAAATCAAAACGGGGATCCCGGTTGAGGTAAGGAGTAGATTCATTATATAATGTATTGGCGGGGTCGTTTATCAATCTGCCATTTTTGGTTTCGAAAGCATCTACCAATTCCTGCGTGGGATTAGTTCGACCACGAGCTCCATCATAACTTATAGGCGCATTATCCTGTTCTATATCATTACGGTTTTGTGCTCTTGTGGCAAAAATCACTTCATTATTATAAGGTGCAGCACCATAATTGAATATATTAGTGTAATTACTATATATGGTATGTGCTTTTAAATCTATTATTTCCTTTGCTGCATTTGCGGCTTGTTGCCAGGTTATACCACTCTCTGCTGCATACAACGGACTTGCCGCATATAGCAACAATCTGGATTTTAGTGCCATTGCTGCTGTTTGTGTTGCTCTTCCTTTATCTCCGCTTCTCCAATAATATCTTCCTGTACTTTCTCCGGTCCATAATGGCAGGTTTGAGTTGACTGCACTATCGCAATCCAGCAGTATCTGCTCTAAACATTCCTGATAGGTATTTTTAGGTAAGTTAAGGTTCTCTCCTCTGTTAAAAACGCGGGTAGCAAGGGTTACAGCTCCGTATCTTTTCACCAACTCGAAATGGAATAACGCCCGCAGAAAAAATGCCTGCCCTTTTAACCTGCTTTTATCTTCTGCAACAGTTAATCCATCTGTGGCAATAATAGCAGCGCCATCCAGATTTTGCATAAACAGATTTACTTTGCGCAAACCTTCATATAAACTATTATACTGATCATCAACAACACGCAAAGGCCCCCATGTACCATTATTAAAAATGCTGATGGTGGCATTTACCCCTGAATTTACAGCCTCGTCTGTTCCGGATGCCAGCATACCGCCATTACCGTCTATGTTAAATCCTTCTGGTATAGAGAAGTAGGCATTATTAAGTACGCCTCTCGCATAAGCATCATTTCCCCAGACCTCTTCTTCTTTTATTGCCCCATCTGTAATAGAGCCATCCTGCAAATAATCATCGCTACATGCCCCAAAGAACAACAGGGTTACAAATGACAGACTGGTTATTGCTTTTGAAAAACAGAACCGTATATTTTTATATAATTTCATAATCATCATCTGCTTTATTAAAATTTAAGGTTCATTCCTAATGCAAAAGTTGAGAGATAAGGATAGGACGAATTAAATCCTGCTTCCGGTATTTCAGGATCTATCGGCAAATTGCCCAGCTTATCGAAAGTCAACAGGTTAAATCCGCTCACATAAAATCTGCAACTTGTAAGTTTTAATCTTTTTGTGGTGCTTTCTGGCAGAGTATAGCCCAGTTCCACATGCTTAAGTTTCAGAAAATCTCCCGAACGCAACCAATAGTCTGAATTAGCGGTATTATTTGTTCGGTCATTAATCGTTAACCTTGGATAAAGGGCTTCTTCTGCCGTTGCAGGTGTCCAGCGATAGGCGCTGAACTGATTTATATAACCTGAATTTGATGTTCCTGAGTTTACCAGAGAATTTATCTGTATAGTACGTCCTGTAACTCCCTGAAAAAGAAAAGACACATCAAATCCTGCATATTTTGCAGAACCGCCAAAACCAAAATAAGCTGTCGGAATATCTGAATAATTAGTAGAAACAAAATCTAAATTATCTATAACTCCATCATTGTTAATGTCTTTATAGCGTATATCTCCGGGTTTTACAGCCCCCGAAAAACGTTGTACAGGAGCTTCTGCTATTTCTTCTTCGCTTTGGAACAACCCTTCTGCTATTAAAAATCTTCTTACAGTACCATCGCCATGTACTACACCGCCAATAGGGAAACCTACCTGACGTTGATAATCAGGTAATCCGCCTTCTTCGTTTAACGAAAGTATCTTGCTCTTTACATAGGTATAGTTACCATGCAATCCAAAGGTTACTTTATTAATCGTTTTGGTAAAACTCAGGTTTCCTTCAACTCCCTGATATTGCGCTTTTCCTGCATTGATCTGAACCAGTTGCTCACCTATAATTCCCGAAGAAAGGTCTGTTGTCAATAAATCACTGCGGGTTTCATGAAAATAGTCTGCACTTAAAGTAAAGGCTTGTTTAAGAAAACGAGTATCGAAACCTAAACTTGCTTTTTTTGCTTTTTCCCAGGTTAGATCAGGATTTGCCAATTCAAGTTGTGCTGTATTGGGTACATTGCTGTAGCCTGTTCCAAAAAAATACTGTGTTCCTCCCCGAGTGAAATAATTATTGAAAGCAAAACGGCGAGCCGCTCCTATCGCATCATTCCCCACCAGTCCATAAGAACCTCTTAACTTAAAATAATCCAGAAATTTTGATGATTTCAGGAAGTTTTCTTCCGATACAATCCATCCGGCAGAAATTGCAGGAAACCATCCAAACCTGTTTCCTTTTATAAAATTCTGTGAACCAGAGTATGAAGCTATTAAATCTGCAAAATAACGCTGGTTATAACTGTACGATAACCTGTTTGAAATTCCTTCGCGTTTATCATCTAACCTTCCTGACGATGCCGAAACCGCTCTTTGTACGCGAGTAGAGAATTTAAATCCATGTTTATTAAAATTTCTGTCGTAATCGAAACCCGCCCAGAACTCATTGTTCCTCAAATTTCCGCTAAAAGTGCTTGATGCATAGTCTAAAGGTGATTGGTTTCCAAAACGGGTATAATTTCCCGGACTGGCCAACTCGTAAACCTCATAGTTTTGTGTAAACCCTGAAGTATAAAGTCCTGTCATATCATAAGTATAAAACAGGTTTAAAGACAATCCTTTAAGCCAGCTATCTAATTTCTGTCTTACATTTGCGGTTGCCAGTAAAGTACGGTAAACGTCGGTTATATTTCCCCTTGCTTCTAACATAGCCAAAGGGTTATTTCTGAACAACGAGCTTCCTCCGTAACTTTCATCGGCATTTAAAACTGCAAAAGCATTGGATGGCGTAGTAAAAATAGTATTCAGAAAGCTTGTGTTACCGTCTCTCGGATACCTTAAATTAGCGACTCTTCCGCCTACATCTAATGAAACATCCAGATTCTTGTTAATATGAAGGTCAAGATTTGTACGAAAATTGTACCTCCTGAAATTGGTATTGGAATTATAATTCGCATTATTTCCTCCTTTATACAAGCCATCCTGATCATAAAAGCTCAACAGCGTAAAATATCTCGCAAACGCGTTTCCTCCGCTTACTGTCGCCACATAACGCTGTACAGGAGAAACTTTTTTCAGAAACTGAGAAGGAAAATCATTATCCGGATAAGTATATGGATCTTCGCCGGTATAATAACCTACTAAATCTTGCTGACTATATTGTGAAGATAATCCGTCGTTTTGCCTTGCTTCATTGTAAAGAAACGCATAAGCATAAGACTTCAGAGGATTTGTTAAAGTTACCGGCGTTTGTACTCCGCCCTGTGCATCAAAAGTTATTTTGGTTGAGCTTGCGCTGCCTCTTTTGGTTGTGACATAAATTATACCATTAGCACCGTTCATGCCATACCATGAAAGCGTTCCGGCATCTTTTAACACACTGATGCTTTCTATTTCATTAACATCCATATCTACGAAATCACGGGCGACTCCGTCAACCAAAACAAGTGGCGACTGACCACTGTTGTAAGACGACCTGCCTCTGATAAGAAAAGTGGCATCATCTGTCCCCGGCCTGTTTCCTGTTTGCTGTATATGCAAACCAGACAATCTCCCTGTAAGTGCATTGTTTAGTGTAGATAGCGGCAACTGTGGCAAATCTGCATCTGTTACAGTACTTATTGTTGCAGTAACTTCTCTTTTCTTTCTTAAACCAAAGGGGATGTAAACGTTGTCATCGTCTCCAGCTTCAATCAGGCTTTCATTAAGTATTATCGGTTTTTCTGGTTTTATCTCATAAGCGGCTATGTATACAGTGTTAAAACCGGCTTTTTTTAACACCAATCTATCATTACCGGAACAGGTAATGTTAAATTTACCTTCTTTATCTGTAAATATACCCTGTGTTTTTTCCTGAACTAAAACAGATACTCCTTCTACCGGTTGTCCGGTTGAATTTTTGACGATACCGTTAACCATTATATCTTCTGACTGGGCAATTACCCCTGCTGATGATAAAAGGCACAGCAATAAGCTGATGATATATCGGATATTAATTAATTTCATCTTTAGACTTTTGAAAATTTTCAATAATTTCATTTACCTGCGATTTACCACTCGGGATTTTGAATTAAAATGCCCTGACTCTTAAATACTTCATTTCTTGGTATAGGATACAAGTACATATGATCTTCAAATTTTTTCTGATATATAATCGGCAGTGTTACCACATTGTAGGTGAAACTTCCGTCGAGTTTTTTTACCACATCCATCCCTTTCATTGGTTGTGTTAATATTTCTTTAGCTTGTTTCCAACGGATGAGGTCGTACCAACGGTGATCTTCAAACGCAAGTTCTACTGCCCGTTCATGCCTGATAACTTCCCCCATCTGTTCTTTGGTGAGATTACTCGGAATATCAGGCATATTTGCCCTGCCACGAATCTCATTGATATAATCTCTTATCCTACTGTCAGCCTGCGGGCTGTTATGGTATTCGTTACTGGCTTCTGCATAGTTCAAAAGTATTTCTGCGTACCTGAAAAATACATAGTTAAGCAATGCCCTTTGCGTCGTGTTCCTTACATACACTTCTGGCCACATTTTCCGGCAGTAATATCTGGTTGCAGAATAGATAATGTTATTTGGTCTGAAATCAGCTCCGTAAGTTACTGTTCCGTTTGTAGCGGTTTGCGACCACATGCCCATTTTTCTACCCTGCCAATCAGCATCATTGTATAATATATTGGCTTTTAACCTCGGATCTCTTCCTTCATACGGATTCTGAGGATCATAACCAGACGCCGGGTCGGTAATAGGTAATCCGGTTGCCTGCATTTCATACATATCCACATGGTTCTGTGTTGGGTTCATCGAACCCTGCGCACCTCCGGAACCCGGCGACATCACAAAGTCAAGCAGAAAACCATCTATAACTCTGGGAGGTCTTATTTTAATCATAATATATTCCGGAGACTGAGATACATTAAGTATATCGGCATAAGTTCCCTGTAGACTATAAGGGTTTTCAGGCATTTTTATCACCGAATCTGCAGCGTCTACAGCCAATTTCCACTTGGCAAGGTCATGCTCAGGATTATTTAGTGTACTGGCTGCATAAAGCAGCATTCTGGAACGCAATGAACGGGCTGCGCCTTTTGTTGCTCTGCCATAATTTGAAGCATTATGGCTCACCGGCAACAGGTTATCTGCCTGAGCAAGATCTGCAAGAATAAAATCTACACATTCCTGATAGGTGTTTCTTGGAATATCTACATCGTCAAAAATTGTTGCTGGTTTATCTGCTATCGGTACTCCTCCAAATCTTTTAATCAGTTCGAAATAAAGGAATGCCCTGATAAAGTACATTTCTCCCTTTATCCTGTCTACAGGCTGGTTAGTCCAGGGTACATCATTTATTCTCGCCAGCATAACATTGGTAATCCTGATACCTGCATAAGCCCGTTCCCATACATCTCCAATATCATTAAGAGACGCACCTCCTCTTTCATAATGATCATGGAATAATCCCTGATTTAAGGTTCTTACAGATACATCTGTGTTGCCCGAAACGGCTTCGTCAGATGCTTGTGAGGTAGTACCCCGATGTGCATTAAAACGGGCATATTCATCTATTAAATGATTGTAGGCGTTATCAGCATAATTCATCGCCAGATTAGGGTCGCTAAAGATTTTTTCTTCGGAAAGATCTGCTCCGGGTGTTCTGTCGAGGAAATCTTTTTTACAGGAAGCAATCGCTGCAAAAACCACTAAAAAGGATATATAATAAGTTACTTTTTTCATGTGAGTATTACAATTGAAGGTTTACGCCCAGATTATAAATACGGGATGTAGGGTAAATAGACTGCTTAGAAAAATCTGTATTGGTTACGTTAATATTTTCCGGATCGAGATACATCTTAAACTTCGTCCATGTAATTAAATTCTGTCCGGTAAGAAATATTCTCAGAGAAGATATTTTCAATGGCTGTAGCATTCTCGCCGGCAAGCTCCATGATATTTCGGCATTTCTGAGTTTTACATAAGAAGCATCCTGCAAAATAAAATCGTTTAACT
This sequence comes from Pseudopedobacter beijingensis, assembly GCF_042678145.1. Taxonomy (NCBI): domain Bacteria; kingdom Pseudomonadati; phylum Bacteroidota; class Sphingobacteriia; order Sphingobacteriales; family Sphingobacteriaceae; genus Pseudopedobacter; species Pseudopedobacter beijingensis. The sequence goes on from NZ_JBHUDG010000013.1 coordinate 35,308, forward strand.
GATAACTGATATACGGGTTTCCTCTTGAATGCAGCGCGGGCCATGTTGCTGTCGCAGCAGTTTCCGGTGTCCAGCGGTTCAGCATAAACTCGTACATTTGCTGTCCGTTATTCTGTTCTGTGAGTATCACATCAGAACTTACATTAGCTACACCCTGAAACATCAGCGAAAACGAAAAACCTTTATAGGCAAGCCTTGGCGTTATACTAAAAATATATTCCGGCGTACGGGAAAAACCTATAGGAGCTCTGTCATCACTGTTAATTCTTCCATCACCGTTATAATCCACATATTTTAAATCTCCGGGAATAGGTGTCCCTAATTCATTGGGAATGTAATTATTTATATCTTCCTGAGATTGATAAAAACCATTGGTAATGTAACCAAAAAACTGACCTACTCTTTTTCCTTCCTGTTTTTGATAATCAGGACGACCAATTGGCTCATCCCTGCTTATTATCCGGTTACGGGCAAAAGAAAGCTGGGAGTTTAATCCGTAACTTAGTTCTCCTGCCTGTTTGTTAAAATCGAGCTCAATTTCATATCCTTTGTTATATACTTCGCCTACATTTAACGAGGGATAAGGCTGACCTAAAATTTCCAGTCCCGATTGTCTGGGTGTAAGGATATCTTTTCTTGTTTCGTCAAACAGGTCTATATTTAAAGTGATAACATTATTGAAAAATTTACTTTCTATACCTACGTTTCTTTTAGTTCCTGTTTCCCAGGTAATTTGTGGATTACCTATAGAATTTTCCGGCAGATGTACTACCGGGTAAGTTGTTACGCTGTTAGGGTCTCCAAATCTCACTGCATTGCCCGGAATAGAATACGCAGGCGAACCTACCAGATTAACAGAGGTAACTCTCGAATAATTGGTAAGGTATAAAAACCTTCTTCCTATATCGTCATTCCCTACTATACCATAACTCCCACGTAATTTAAGGTGATCAATCCATTTGCTCTCTTTAAGAAAATCTTCATTACTAATAGTCCATCCGGCAGATATGGCAGGGAAGAAACCATATTTTAGACCTGCCGGAAAGTTTTCTGAACCATTATAGGCAGCATTAAACTCGGCAAAATATTTTTCGGCATAATTATACGTCAGACGATTAACTACACCCTGCGATGCTTTTGGAGGAGCTGTAGTTGCAGATGAGCCCTGTACATTAATCAACTGACGGGTAAACAACACTAATCCTGATAAATTATGGTGTCCGAAACTCCGGTCATAATTAAATCCGGTTTGCAGATTAGAATGTATAGTTCCACCAAAATTATTGATAAGTCCGCTTAAAGGCTCATCCCTGGGACGATCTCCTGTTAAAGTAATTTCCTTAGAATCGCGGTCTATAACATAAGCTGCCCAACTTGCATTACGTCTGGTTGTACTTTCAAAATAAGAATCATAAGCATAGGTGGTCTTAAAAGACAGACCTTTAGTAATTGCATCTAATTTATAATTGAGTACAAAAGTACTTTGTACACTGTTATTATCGTCATTACGCGTTCCCCAACGAGTTAATACTCCCAAAGGATTCCAGATGTTTGTGCCTACACTTGGATTTTGTGCCAAACGACCATCTGGCAACATAACCGGATAAGCAAATGCAGGTACTTGTAAGATTCTGGAAATCATTGCTTCTACATTGTCATAAGAGAATGAATTACCCTGCAAACCAGAAGGCTGATAACGTTTTTGCAACCTTCCGCCCAGTTTTACACCCACATCAAGATTCTTGCTGAGCTTGATATCAATATTAGACCTGAAATTATAACGATTATAGTCTGGCGTGGATTTGATCTGATAAGGAGAATCGAACTTTTTAAAAATACCATCTTCAAATAAATACCCTACCGATGCAAAGTATTTAATCACTTTTGTTCCTCCGCTTACGTTTACGTTGTGCTGTGTTTGCGGATAAAATTTACGTGTTACGTAATTGAACCAGTTGATATTGGGATAACCTATAGGATCTGAGCCGTCTTTAAATTTTTGCAAAGCAGTTTCGCTCCATGTGGGACTAAGACCATCATTTCTATTGGCTTCATTTATAAGATAAGCATTGGAATAAGCGTCCAGCGATTTGGGTATTCCAGTATAAGTCTGCAGGCTTATATTTCCACTATAACTTACTCTGGGCTTATCTTCTTTACCAGATTTTGTAGTTACCACAATAACTCCATTTGCTCCCCTTATACCAAATATGGCTGTAGAAGAAGCATCTTTAAGGACAGAAATAGACTCAATTTCGTTAGGATCTATATCCCCAAAATCTGGCCTTTCCACACCATCAACAATAACAATGGCACTTGAATTATTATATGTGGCAACACCCCTTATATTGATTTGCGCACTATTGGATCCGGGCTGGCCACTTCGCTGTACTGCTCCTAACCCCGGAGTACGGCCAATAAGACTGTTGGTTACATTAGAAGTTGGCGATTTAAGTATTTCTTTACCGCTTATTGTGGTTATAGCACCGGTTAACGTAGCTTTTCTCTGCGTACCATAACCTACGACAATTACTTCCTGTAAGTTTTGTGCATCTTCTACCAGAGTAATATTTATTATGGTTTCTGTACCAACAGACTTTTCCTGACTTACAAAACCTAAATAAGAAAAAGTAAGAACGGTCTTTCTATCAGGAATCCTGATGGTATACTTACCATCAACGTCTGTTAAAGTACCAGATTGTAAACCTTTTATCCTAACCGTTACACCCGGCAAAAGTTCTCCGGTAGACGATTTAACAACTCCAGTTATGGTAACTTGTTGCTGTTTTATTTGCTGAGAGATGTCTTCATACCTTACTACATTAGCATCTTCTCTGTATTTCTTTAAAATTATTCTGTCGTTGATGATCTCGTAGGATATATCATGTTGCAGCAATAAATCATCTAAAATAGCTTTGAGCTTTATTCCTTGAGCCGTAATAGATACCTTATCGCTGGTACTAACAAAATCCTTACTGTATACGAATTTCACGTCTGCTGACATTTCCAGCTTCTTAAGTGCTTCATCTAAATAAACGTTCTTTAACGATAGGTTAATGGTCCTATCTAAAACGCCCTGAGCACTAACATTTGAAGCTAAAGAAACACCCGTAAATATTGCAAACAACATCATTTGCATAAACGTTATCCTCATAATTTTTACAAAATCAGGGTATTGTAAACTACATTTCATTATATTTGAATTGTTTCTTTTGGTTAAAAATTGAGACAAAAAAAGACCTGTACCTTAAAATTACAAGGTATTATCAACAAGGTTTTAGTAAGACTAAGGGAGCCTCTACTCACCCTTAGTCTTCTTTTTAATTAAATTCTAAGTTTTATTTATCTAGTATTTCATATCATTTCATTACAGGTTTATCATTTGGTTATATCTTAATTACATCCTTTGCCGGTGATTACAATCTGTCCGTCTTTAATTTCATAAGAAGCATCCACAGATTTACATATCATCTCTAAGATGGATGGTAGGTTCTGATCGGAGAAATCTGCTTTAAGTACACAATCTCCAACTGTTTTGTTTATAGCTATATCTACATTAAAATTAGATTCGAGTACCTCAACTACATCTTTGATAGCGTTGTTATCGAATGAAAGCTTAGATTTTTTCCAGATTTGCACTTCTGACTTCTCTGGTATACCTGCTTTTTTCAACGATTGTTCTGTAACAGAAAAAACCGCTTTTTGTTTAGGCATTAACAAAACCTGCTGATCTTCCTTTTCCGAAACATTTACAGCAACCTTACCCGTTACCACAGACACCTCTGTGTCTTTACCTGCCTCTGCATTAATCAAAAAGCTTGTACCCAATACTTTTGTTGTTAGCCCGCCGCCGTATATGTAAAATGGACGTTCCGGATTTTTTGCAACTTCAAAAAACACCTTCCCTGTCATTTTAACTTCTCGCTTATCTATCGCAAACCTTTCCGGAATTTCAACCTTTGCTCCCGGGCTTAACCATATCACCGTTCCATCTTCCAGCTCTCGTTGATACAGCCTATTCCCCTGATTTTCCAACACCAAAAACTTCACCTCTTTAATCTGCGATACATTACTACCTGCTATTGTATTTTTTGTATGATCCTGATAAAACATGAAACCCAGAACAAGTAAAACAATAGCAGCTGCACTGCTTATCCAATAATAAAGAGGTTTAACCCTACGCTTATCTGACATCGTCTCGTTATTATCTATCCTTAGATTTATACGATTCAGCATCAGATTTCGAAGCCTATGTTTTTCTTCACTCGTCAGTTTTTCTAAAACATCTTGCTCCTTATCAAAAGAATTGTACCAAACAATTACAGTAGCCTTCTCTTCTAAGGTACATTCACCATTCAGATATTTCTTTATCAATTCCGCAGTAATTCTATTATTTACGGGCATCTATCAATATATTATTTAGGTTTTATATAGATATGTCAGATAAGTGAAGCCTTACACCTACTCTAACATTAAAAAATTTTATTTTTTTTATTAAGAGTCCGTTTATATATTAAATACTGTTTTTTACTCCCGTTTTATATAACAACTTTAATAACCTCGTTTTTTATTCTTCCTCAGAAGCTTTAGATCAGTACAAGTATTAAAAACACCCGCTATTAACTAACATATAGTCTACACCCCCCATCCCGGCCACTATTATCTTGCCTACTGATTACCCATTCCCCTTAACCTTACCTCTATTATCATCAATACTTTAACTGTACTATTATGAATTTAATTTTTCTCCATTATTTCTCTAAGTTGAGTCCATGTTTTTAATCAAAAACATGGACTTTATATGGTATTATATTAGATAAACATCTGTTACTAAGACAAGTAAATAGAGTTAATTACAGGATAATTTGGTATATTAGTTATTGTTAACCAATTATACACTAAACTATGGCAGTAATAGACAGCAGAGGGAGACTTCATGGGAAAATAGGAAATGTAGTTTACCGTACCGTAGGTGACATGAAAATAGTACAGGCCAGGCCAGCGAGAGTACGACAGACGCTTTCGACCAAAGAAAGTGCATTGGAATTTGGCCTGATAAGTAATTGTGGACGTATTCTGAGAAACCTGTATTCCTCTTTTTCATCTTACAGTGATGGCAGGTTACTTAACCGTATGAATGTAAGTCTGCTGAAAAGCCTGAAGGATACCGAAAAAAAACGTGGTGAACGAGACCTGCATGACGGTAACCCTAAACATTTGCAGGGGTTGCAGTTCAACATAAATTCACCACTGACAGAGGTACTTGCTGTTCGGCCGCAATGTTCCCTTACAGATGGAGGGATGAGGGTGCAGGTACCTTCTTTTAATGTATCTGAAGACCTGCAACTACCAAAACATACAAAGAACGCTGTCCTTCGCCTGATGGTGGCTGCCATCAGTTTCAGAGAAGGCTACTATGAATACCTGGACTATATGGATATCCCCTTGCAGTATGGAAAGGTTATACCGGAGCAGGAATGGCTTTCTGAAATTGTACTCCCAAAAGGTTGCATCGTTTTAGTAAGTGCCTCTATCCATTGCTTTGGAATAAAAGGTATTGACGGAGAACCTTTAAGTCTGAATGGTAAGGAGTTCTGCCCAGCGGAGATTATCGGGGCCTACAATATAAAGGAGGACGAGGCCGGAGCTACGGGCGAGATGGAGGACGATATAACCGATGAACCCCTTCAGAAAAAAACATTTTATACACGCCACCGCCTGATTAATTACCGTGGGGAAGAAATACTGAAAGAGATTGCCCGCAAACGAAAACGTGACAAAAAGTACCAGGCACAACTTGCCCGCAAAAAAACAGAAAAAACGGGAGGAGAATTCAGTACTGACGGGATGACAATACCTATAGCGGAAAAAGTATTTTACAAGAGGGAATAAGACTAAATGCTTAACATCCTTCATCTCTTTCAGATCATTGATTGACGAGGTACAATTCGGGACAACTAAGAATTATATTTTAAAACCACTCTATTTGGTGTTTTTATAGATTTATGGCTCTTGCTCTAACGGATTTAAAAGGTAAAGAATGCCTCATCATATTGAGCTACTTTTGTGGATGACTCTTTTTGTTAAAAAAGAATCAAATATAAGCACACTGTGTCAGAACGAGCATATTTTCACAAAGAATAAAAATACAGGCAGTTTAATGGAGTGGTCTCTTCATTTTCAAAATATATCGGGAACAAGCTATTTATTGTTCAAATAAATAAAAAGTGCAGCGGTAATATATTCTTTTAGGTTTATTCTTAAAATTTTCAATGCTTTTGTTAAATGGTTCTCTACCGTTTTGGTAGATATACCTAATTTCTCTGCAATTTCTTTAGTGTTGAGATTCTCTTGTCGGCTTAGCCTAAACACATACTGGCATTTATCTGGTAATTGACTAATTTCATCTTCTATAACCTTATTTAATTCATTAAGATAAATCTGATTTAAAGTATAATCGTTGTATTGTTCTTCTGGCGGCAGGCTTAATCTATAATTACTCCGGGTAATTTCTTTTTGCAGGTAATTTAAGACCAAATAGCGTACGGAGGTAAAAATATAAGCTTCAAAGGAGGTATGTATTTTAATTACCGATCTTTTTTCCCAAAGAGAAACAAAAAAATCCTGTACAATTTCTTCTGCAATAACTCCGCTTTTTACCCTTTTATAAACCGATGAATAAAGTTTATCCCAATACTTTAAATAGACAGTTTCAAATGCACTGCGGTCTCCTTTTTTTAGCTGTTCTAAAAGACCCTCTTCATCAATCTCACGAATTTTAGTCATTAACAGAGTTGGTAATTAAATTACAATTATTTTGAGGTTTATCAATTATTTCAAAGATAAAAATTAAAAGAAATCTACAAAATAATCAATAACTTTCCGCTAACAATAATGCATTATATGCATTTACAACCCCTCCCGAGATGCTTAAGCTGGAGAATGGAACTTTCTGCTCTTCGCCACCTACTTCTACTAGAACTTCTTTTTCAAAGGGAATAACACTTTTCAGTATAATATCTTTGACCTGCGGAGCGGTTAATTTGGGATAATACGACCTGATAAGTGCTGCTAGACCAGACACTACCGGCGCGGCCATACTGGTTCCGCTTTCTATCTGGTAAGCAGACCCTGGGACTGTACTATAAATGGATTCGCCCGGTGCAAAAACATCTACTATTGTTTGTCCGTAATTAGAAAACGATGCTTTTAAAGTACTGTCGGCTTTGTAAGTAGATGCACCTACTTCTATCCAGGCACTTGCTAATTCACCGTTTAAGAATTTTTTACTGGGATAAGCTGTTTCTTTTTCTAAGTCTAAATTCTCATTACCCGCAGCATGTACTAATAATACGTCTTTAGAGAGTGCATATCTTACCGCCTCGTCTACCACTTTTTTATCTGGTGAAAATGATTTCCCAAAACTCATGTTAATCACTTTAGCTCCCATATCCGTAGCATAGCGAATGGCATTTGCTACATCTTTATCTCGCTCATCTCCATTGGGCACACATCTTACGGGTATAATTTCTACCTGATCGGCTATTCCGTCTATTCCTTTTTTGTTATCCCTTACTGCTCCAATTATTCCGGCTACATGGGTTCCATGTAATGCATCTGGTCCTATAACGTTATTATTTCCATAATGCTTTTCATGGGGATTATTTTCATCATCTCCTAAAATTTTTCTGGTATTGTATCCTGGGTTTAATCTGTATCCTATTTCTTCAAGGTAATAATCTATGGTTTTATTAAAGAGTTTATCATAAACTTGTTTCAAACTTTGAGTTTTTAGTTCTTCAGCTATTACGCTAATAAAATAATCCTCTCCATCGTTCTGACCTTTAAGTGCTTTAAAATCTCTTGATTTTGGATTATTCTTTCCTGTTACGGTTACCAATGAATCAACCAAATTCTTAACATGAGAAATACCGGCTAATTCTTTTATGGCTTCTTTTTGTTTTTCTTCAAGATTTGCTTTTAGTTTTTGATATTCTCTGAAATCTTCTTTTGATTTAGTTACTCGCCTGGCCGAATCTGGTCCACTAAAAAACTGCTCATACTTTCTCACCAACCGGGTTAGTTCTATATTTTCCTGATCTATGTCTCCCAGAAAATTCCATCCGTTCAGATCATCTATATAACCATTATGGTCATCATCTATACCATTGGGCTGCTCTATAGGATTACGCCATATAATTGCAGATAAATCTTCATGTTGAGTATCAATTCCACTATCTAAAACTGCAACTTTAATTTTTGTTGCTGTTTTTCCTTTTAATAATTCTTTATATGCTTTGTCTGTACTTATACCAAAGACTCCGTCTTTATGCAAATCTAAATGCTGCCAGTTTAATGGTTGCGCATATGTGGCAGACATTACCACAAAACAGAGTAGAGCTAAAACAACACTAGCTTTTAGTAATTTATTTTGTATCTTAACCATATAAGATGGATATCCTTCCTTTTCCTCTTAACGTTATTTATCCTATAAAAGATTCCAAATATCTCATTTTACATGGGTTTCACGCTATCCTAATATTATTTTAACTATATTTTAACTTTTATTCTATCGAAAACAACTATGTTATCAATAAAATCTATACAAAAAACAAAACCACTACCTGTTCTTATTTACCAAACAGAAAGATATACAAAAGCTGTATAGCTGTTTCGGTAAAATAAACAAGCAGTGGTTATAAACCTTAAAGTTTTTTTTATTTATTTAAAATGGAATAATAAACATCATTCCATCTTAGCTCATTTTCAAATTGCTCCAGATTAGTATTCGCCCCTATCACTACATACTCTATACCCGCAATATCTGCAAAATCTTTAAAGTATTGAATTGAAAGATTTTGACTAAATACAGTGTGATGTGCTCCTCCTGCATAAATCCAGGCTGTACAAGCGGTCCTCATATCTGGTAACGGTTTCCAAAGTACCCTTGCTACCGGAAGTTCAGGTAATACCTCTGTTGTTTCTACGGCTTCAACTTCGTTAACTACTAACCTGAACCTATCCCCCATATCTACCAGAGATGCATTTAACGCAGGGCCTTTTGCTACATTAAACACCAAACGGGCGGGATCTTCTTTACCTCCAATACCTAACGGATGTACTTCTAATGATGGCTTCTCTTTTGCCAGAGAGGAATCTACTTCCAACATGTGCGACCCTAAAACCATTGAATTTTCGGGATCAAAATGATAAGTATAATCTTCCATAAATGCATTTCCGCCAGGCAAGCCCGCCCCCATCACTTTTGCTGCTCTTACTAGAGCAGCTGTCTTCCAATCACCTTCTCCGGCATAACCAAAGCCTTGTTGCATTAACCTTTGCGAAGCGATTCCAGGCAATTGTACCATCCCATGTAAATCTTCGAAAGTATTGGAATAGCCTTTAAATCCACCATCAACCAAAAACTTTTTCAGTCCCAGCTCTATCTTTGCAGCATCTCTTAAACTTGATCTTCTGCTTCCCCCTTCTTTAAGCTCTTCGGTTAATGTATAACTATTTTCATATTCTACTAATAGCGTATCAATCGCGCTTTCCTCGATTTTATCGATAACTTCTACCAAGTCACCCACAGCATAAGTATTTACAGCATATCCAAATTTTAATTCGGCCTCTACTTTATCTCCATCTGTCACAGCAACAAAACGCATATTATCTCCAAAACGGGCAAATTTGGCTCCCTGCCAATCGTACCAAGCCGCAGCAGCTCTGGACCAAATAGCGATGTCTTTTATTACATTGGTTTCCTGCCAAAAACCTGTTACTACTTTTCTTTTTTTCCGCATTCTGGAAACCATAAAACCGAACTCTCTATCGCCATGAGCGCTTTGGTTTAAGTTCATGAAATCCATATCTATTGTCTGCCATGGAATATCTCTGTTAAATTGGGTATGGAGATGCAAAAGTGGCTTTTTTAAAATATCTAATCCTCTAATCCACATTTTCGCAGGCGAAAAAGTATGCATCCAGGTAATTACGCCTATACAGTTTTTGGCAACATTGGCCTCACTTAAAGTTTCGTATATTTCTTCTGATGTTTTGACTATTGGCTTGTAAACAACTTTAACGGGGATTTCCTCGTTCTGATTGTAAAAACCAGCTATTTGTTGCGCATGTTCCGCTACTTGTTTTAATGTTTCGGGACCATATAAATGTTGGCTTCCTGTGATAAACCAAACTTCAAAATTATTTAGATTAATCATATTATGATACTTAAAATTATTATTGTCCGTAATAAGAATTTGCTCCGTGTTTTCTTTGCCAGTGCTTATCTATCAAAGATTTTTTTAATCGCCCGACTTCTGGACTAATTTGCTCGGTTATAAATGCCAGTTCGGCTACATATTCCAGTAAAGCACTATTGAATACTGCTTTCTCTCCTGTTTTCCCCCATGAAAACGGACCATGACTACCTACCAATATCATTTCTACTTCCTCGTACTTAAGGCGATGTTCTTTAAAATGATTTAATACCTGAAAGCCTGTTTCGTACTCGTAATTACCGGTAATTTTATCATCTGCCATTGGTGATGCACAAGGAATATCCGTAGTCAGATAGTCGGCATGGGTTGTTCCATAAATAGGGATGTCTCTTAGTGTTTGTGCCCATGAAGTGGCAAATTTAGAATGGGTATGCACTACTGCTCCTATATTTTCCCAATACTTGTATAATACTGCATGGGTTTTAGTATCTGAAGATGGTCTTAAATCTCCTTCTATAACATTAGCTTCAAAATCAACAATTACCATATTCTCTGGCGAAAGTTTATCATAAGCCAAACCACTTGGTTTTATTGCAAAAACACCTTTATCTCTATCCGCTACACTTACATTCCCAAAGGTGGAGAATACCAGCCCCAACGCAGGCAGTTGCATATTGCTTTCATAAGCCTGCTCTCTTATAGTTTTATATTTATTCATTTGGATAATTATTTAAGATTGCTTTCCACAAACGCGCCTATTTTCAGATAGTGCTGGTAACGATTATTATAAATAGCTACCCTTTCCGGATTAGGAAAATACTCGGCATCGAAGCCTTGCCCCATTGCCTCCATAGCTGTTTCTACATTAGGATATAATCCGGCTACAGTTGCCGCAAACATGGCCGCTCCTATAGCACAGGTTTGTTCTGATTTATGAATTTTAATGGGCATATTGATTACATCTGCCATCATCTGCATAATAAAAGGTGATTTTTTGGCAACACCGCCTAAACCTATAAGGCCTTTTACCTGAATGCCTTCCTGGACAAAACGTTCGACAATAGTACGCGCTCCAAAACAGGTGGATTCTACTATTGCTCTAAAAATATTTACAGCATCGGTACCAAGACTTAATCCAAAGAATGCTCCGGTAAGTGCCTGATTGGCATCAGGTGTTCTTCGTCCGTTAAACCATTCCACAGCATATTCTGCTTCGTGTTCTGGATTTATTTTTGCGGCTTGTTTTGATAATTCAGAAATAATCTGATTTTCTATTTCGCTCAATGCTTCTTCATTTATCTGTTCTGTCTTTAAGTTTTTTAAAGGCCACAACAACAGATTTTTAAACCAGGCATAAGCATCTCCAAAAGCGGACTGTCCGGCCTCCATTCCAATCATACCCGGAATAATAGAACCATTAACCTGTCCACATATTCCTCTTACCAAAATGTTTTCAACTTCATCTATGGGTGCAACCAACATATCACAGGTAGATGTCCCCATTACTTTACTTAAATAATAAGGCTCTATCTGCCCGCCTACTGCTCCCATGTGACAGTCAAAAGCCCCTACACCAATTTTTACATCTGCCGGAATTCCTAAACGCTGAGCCCACTCAGGACTAATAGTACCCGCAGCTTCTGCGGATGTGTAAGCTGTACCAAATAACCTTGAAACAAATTCGTCTAATAATGGATCAAGTTGAGAGAAAAACTTCTGTGGCGGCAAACCATCAAACTCTGGAGCATACAATGCTTTATGTCCCGCAGCACACACACTTCTTTTAATATTATCGGCGCTGTTACCTCCTGTTAATAGAAAAGGTATCCAATCGCAATGCTCTATAAAAGAATATATCTCTTTTTGTATGTTAGCATCTTCTCTTAATACATGAAGCAATTTTGCCCAATACCACTCTGAGGAATAAATTCCTCCTACATATTTCAGGTAATTAATATCGAATTTTTCTGCATGCGCATTTATTTCCTCTGCCTCTTTTATAGAGGTATGATCTTTCCATAAAATAAACATCGCATTTGGATTCTCTTCAAAACCTGGCTTAAGAGCCAGCGGAGTTCCATTTTCATCTACTGCTACCGGGGTTGAACCAGTAGTATCCACAGATATTGCCTTTATCTGTGATGCAATATTAGCTCCTGCTTTTGCTATACAATCTTTTATGGTTGCTTCCAATCCTTCAACATAGTCCAGGGGATGTTGCCGAAATCTACTTTCGGACGGATTGCAATACAGCCCTTGTTTCCATCGAGGATAATAAAATACAGAAGAGACAACCTCTTGTCCATTAGCTGCATTTACAAGAACAGAACGCACAGAGTCTGTTCCATAATCAATACCTATTACAAACATGTCAAATTAACACTTAATTTATAATGTCAAATTAACACTTAATTTTATTGGATAAAAAATTTTGAGCTATATTTTTTGTTTTGAAAAAAACAAAAGTGGGTTGATAATCATCAGAAGGACTTCTAAAAAGCTTGAATTAGAAACTAGAAAAATAAAGGTGTATTCAGTATGTAAACAAATAAAAAAATTACATAACCCATGTTTTTATAATAAATTACATTTACAGCTGTACATAGCGCATAAAACGTGTTAAAGTATGTTAAATATAGCTTTTAAAAAAAATCGGCTTCTTAGCTTAGATACTTTATTGGAAGAATGAGAAAAATAGAAATTGACTTATATTATATATTAAATTATCTTTGCAAGATGTTAAAGAGTAAAGTTTTAAGATTTCTAGGCTTTGTACTGCTAATTGCCCTGACTACAACGGGCTGTAAAAGCAAGTTTGAAAAGCTCAGAGAAAGTTCTGACGTTGCCAGAAAGTACCAGGAAGCCATTAAGCTTTACAATAAGAAAGACTACTCTAAGGCTCTTACATTATTTGATGACCTTGTGCAACGTTACAGGGGAAGATCGGAAGCAGAAGATCTTTACTACTATTACGCTTATACAAACTATAAATTAAAGGACTATATTTCTGCAAGATATCACTTTAAAAGCTTTGCAGATACTTACCCTAGCAGTCCTAAAGCAGAGGAATGCAGATTTATGACAGCGTATTGTCTTTATTTAGATTCTCCTAATTACTCATTAGATCAGGACAACACTTATAAAGCCATTGAAGCTTTTCAATTATTTATTAACCTTTATCCTCAAAGTGAGCGTGTTGCCGAGTCTAGTAAGCTAATAGAGTCTTTAAGAGATAAGTTAGAAACAAAGTCTTATGCTAATGCCAAGTTATTTTTAGACATAGGAGATTATCAGGCGGCAGTAATAGCATTCAGGAATTCTATGAAAGATTTTCCAGATACTAAGTATGCTGAAGAGATGGAATATCTGATTATTGAGGCGCAGTATTTATACGCAAAAAACAGTAGAGAGATTAAACAAGAAGATAGATATACTGAGGCAATCGAAGAATATGAAAGATTTGCTGAGAAATACCCCACTAGCAAATATCTGAAAGACGCAACTAAGCTTAAAGAAAACAGCGTAGCGGGTATAGAGTTATCTAAAAAAATATTGGCAAGTTATACAGAAAGTAAAAAGGCAGCAAAAAATGAGCAACAACAATAAACCTACAGGAGCAAATACTACTGTAACCAGAGATTTAAGACAATTAGATGCTAACACAGACAACATCTATGAGTCTTTAGTTATTATCAGTAAAAGAGCAAATCAGATTGCTTCTAACCTGAAAGAAGAACTTCATGCTAAATTAGCAGAGTTTGCCAGCAGCAACGATAATTTAGAGGAAGTATTCGAGAACAGAGAGCAAATTGAAATCTCTAAGCATTACGAAAGAATGCCTAAAGCGAGCTTAATTGCTATTGACGAATTTATCCACGATAAAGTATATCACAGAAATCCGTCTAAAGAGAAGAAAAACTTCTAATAACAGTACATATTAGCCATATTAAATATTTAAAAGGGCTGTATCAAAAGTAATTTGTCATTCCGAGCGAAGTCGAGGAATCTCTTTCAGCAGTACTTAGGAAAGAGATTCCTCCTCCTGAAGTCGTTGAAATGACATTTTTTTATTAATGATACAGCCCCTATATTTTTTATAGGAATTAGATTTTTCATACTTTTAAACTTTAATCACAAAATGCTTAAAGGAAAGAACATTCTATTGGGAGTTTGTGGCAGTATTGCCAGTTACAAATCGGCAGAACTGGTTAGACTACTGGTAAAATCGGGGGCTAACGTGAAAGTTGTACTTACAGAAGATGCTTCTTCCTTTATTACTCCGCTCACATTCTCTACCCTATCTAAAAATCCGGTTTATAGCTCTTATTATAAAAAAGATACTGGCGAATGGAATAATCATGTGGAATTGGCTTTATGGGCAGATCTTTTTGTTATTGCTCCCATAACGGCTAATACTATAGCCAAACTGGCTAATGGTCTTTGCGACAATCTTCTCTCTGCTATTTACCTTTCTGCCAAATGTCCGGTATATTTTGCTCCGGCTATGGATTTAGATATGTGGAAACATCCATCTACACAGGCCAATATTAAAAAACTACAACAGTTTGGAAATCTCATGATATCTCCGGGAAAAGGTGAGTTGGCCAGTGGGTTGTTTGGTGAAGGTAGAATGGCCGAACCGGAAGAAATTACTGAAGTATTGATCAAATATTTTTTCAGGAACTTATCTTTGGCCGGAAAGAAAGTAATGGTTACTGCCGGGCCTACTTATGAGGCTATAGATCCTGTCAGATTTATTGGAAATCATTCTTCCGGAAAAATGGGATTATCCATTGCTTATGAGTGCGCTACCAGAGGCGCTCAGGTTATATTAATTTGTGGCCCCACCAATCTGCAAAAAGAGCATCCCAGTATTAAACGGATAAACATTGTATCGGCCAAACAGATGTTTGAGACTGTGAATGAGTATTTTGATGAAACCGACATCTGTATTTTAAGTGCTGCCGTAGCAGATTATACACCTGATACTGTGGCTGAAAATAAAATTAAAAAACAGGACAGCACATTTAACCTGTCTCTCCAAAAAACAAAAGATATTGCTGCAGATTTAGGAGCGCGTAAAGACAATAAGATTTTAATTGGTTTTGCTTTAGAAACGGAAAACGAAATATCAAATGCAATCAGTAAATTAGAAAGAAAAAATCTCGATTTTATTGTACTCAATTCTTTAAATGATGATGGTGCTGGTTTTAAAACAGACAGTAATAAAATCACCATTATCAAACGAAATAAAGAACAAATAGATTATACACTAAAATCAAAAGAGGAAGTTGCCGAGGATATTGTAAACGAAATAGAAAAATTAACAGGGAGCCGTTAGTGATTAAAATTTTATTTTTATCAGACCAATAAATGTAAATTTTAATCATGATAAATGCCATCTGGCCGGTGGAAAACAAAAATTATTTACAAATGAAATATTATATTGCTTTTGCTATCAGCCTTTTCATTATTAATGCAACCTATGCGCAGGATCTGAATGCGCGGGTACAAGTTCTGGCTCCGCAAATACAAACCACCAATAAAAGACCACTTGAAGCATTAGAACGTTCAATGACCGAGTTTCTGAACAACAGAAAATGGTCTAATGATCAGATTAAACCAAATGAACGTATAGATTGCTCATTTGTACTGAACATTAAGGAATGGGACGGTTCAAGTTCTTTTAAAGCAGAGGTACAGATTATAAGTACCAGACCTGTATTCAACTCTTCCTATAATTCGACTTCACTAAGCATCAGTGACAAAAACTTTGATTTTAATTTTTCTGAAGGGCAACCTTTTGATTATTCAGATCAAAGCTATATCAACAATATTACCTCTTTACTGGCTTTTTATGCCTATATTATTGTAGGTCTGGACTATGACAGTTTTAGCAAAATGGGCGGTTCTGCATACTATGCCAAGGCGCAGACTGCACTTAACAATGCACAAAGTGCGGGTTTTAGCGGCTGGCAGGCTCACGAAAATCTCAAAAACAGATATTGGCTTATAGAAAACCTGCAAAGTAAAAGCTTTGCTCCTCTTCGTGAGTTTATTTACGGCTACCACAGAGATGGTTTGGATATTATGGCCGAAAATCAGAGCAAAGCAAGAAAAAACATACTGGCCATACTACCTAAACTTTCTGAAATTGACAGACAGAAGCAAGGTGCTATTTTAAACCAAACATTCTTTACGGCTAAAGCCGATGAATTAACCAACGTATTTGCTAAAGCAGACCCGACGGACAGAATGAAGGTATACAATTTACTAACAGAAATTGACCCTTCGAATATTAGAAAATACGAAGCACTAAAATCAAAATAAATTCTTTTTTATATTGAACCAACTTTTCTGAGATGCTAAACAGACTCTATATCAAAAATTATGCTTTAATAGATTCTTTAGATATTTCTTTTGACAGCGGACTAAATATTCTGACTGGTGAAACGGGAGCCGGAAAATCTATCATACTAGGTGCATTAGGACTTATTTTAGGACAGAGAGCTGAAAGTAAATATTTTTTCAATCAACAGAAAAAATGCATTATAGAGGGCTTTTTCAAAATAGAAGGATATCAACTGGATTATTTTTTTGCCGAAAATGATCTGGACATAGAACCTGAAACTGTACTCAGAAGAGAGATAGCTTCCGATGGCAGATCCAGAGCTTTTATTAATGATACACCGGTTAATTTAGCTACGTTAAAACAGCTGGGTGAACAGCTTATTGACATCCACTCGCAACACGCTACTTTAGCTATAGGCAACCAAAACTTCCAGCTGTTAGTTGCTGATGTGGTTGCAGAGAATGAAACTTTACTGAAAGGATATAAATCAAAGTTCAGGGACATTAGAAAAAAACAGGCTGAACTGAAAACCCTGATAGAAAACAGCGACCGTTTAAAAGCTGACCTTGATTATTTCCAGTTTCAGTTTGATGAACTGGAACAGGCCCAACTGCTAGAAGATGAACAGGAAAAACTGGAAAACGAATTAAACGCACTTACTCACGCCGAGGAAATAAAAACCAACCTGATTTATGCGCTGCAACTTATTGCCGAACAGGAAGGTAATGCCATAGCAATACTGAAAGATGCATCCAACAAATTGCAGGTACTGGAACAATACCAGCCCGAAATTGAGGAATTAAATAATCGTCTAAAAAGTACATGGATAGAAATTAAAGATATATCTTCTGAAATTGGTCATCTGGAACAGTCTACCACTTTCAATGAAGAAAGGGCTCTGGAAATTAACGATAGACTTGCCCTGATATACAACCTGCAAAAGAAACACCGGGTACAGAACAATTCAGAACTGTTAACCATACAAAAAGAGTTAGCACAGAAACTCCAAAATGCACTATTTACCGATGAAGATATAGAGCAATTACAGCAACAGATTTCAGTAGAGAAAACAGAGATATTGAAGCTGGCATCCGAAATTTCGGAAAGGCGCCGACAAGCAATCCCGCAAATAGAAAATCACGTAGTAGATGTACTTGCTGAGATAGGTATGCCTAACTCTCAGTTAAAGATAGAACAGCATTCAAAATCAGATGGTTCGTTTGACAGCGATGGTATAGATAGTATTAAATTTATGTTCACAGCCAACAAAGGCCATCAACTAAATGAGTTAAACAAAGTAGCCTCTGGCGGTGAGCTTTCACGTCTTATGCTTAGCATTAAATCATTAATTGCAGCAAAAACTTCGTTACCTACTATTATTTTTGATGAGATTGACACAGGTGTTTCCGGTGAAGTAGCCCACAAAGTAGGAACGATAATGGAAAAACTGGCTAAAAACATGCAGGTTATTACCATTACGCACCTTCCGCAAATGGCTAGTAAGGGCGAATCGCATTTCTACGTTTATAAAGAGGTTGATAACGATCTAACTTATTCTAAAATCAAAAAATTAACAGCAGAAGAGCGTGTTATAGAAATAGCCAAGATGCTGAGTGGCGATTCGTTAAAAGACTCGGCCATTAGCAATGCCCGGGAACTGCTTAAAAACCAGGCATTGTAACATTTAAATACAAAGAGTACTTTTAATACTTTAACTTCGTTTATGAACCATAAGGAAACTGTCTAAACAACACCCTGAACGTAAAGTAAACAATAATGGCAAAAACAAAATATTATTTTAACTCTCAAACTTTAAAATACGAAAAGGTAAAACTGAGTTTGAAAGTTAAAATCCTAAAAGCCATCGGCTTTATTTCCACAGCAATGGTATTCTCTTTTGTTATCATTGCTATGGCTTACGCTTTTCTGGATTCTCCAAAAGAAAAACAACTTAAAAGAGAAATTGATCAATTGAGCCTTCAATATGATATTTTACAAGGTCGTATGAAGAAAATAGACCAGGTTGTTCAAACACTGGAAGACCGGGACGATAATATTTACAGGGTTATTTTTGAAGCAGAACCTATCTCTAAAGATATTAGAAATGCTGGTTTTGGTGGAATAAACAGATACAAAAATCTTGAAAATTACGACTATGGAAATCTGATGATAGAAACCACAAAAAAGATGGATATACTATCTAAACAGTTGTACGTACAATCTAAATCTTACGACGAACTTTCTAAACTGGTAAAATCTAAAGAGAAAATGATGGCTTCTATCCCTGCCATACAGCCTATCGACAGTCGGAAACTTAAAAGCGCAATCTCTGGATTCGGCTATCGCATACATCCTATTTATAAAATAAAGAAAATGCATGCCGGGATAGATCTTTCGGCTCCTATTGGAACTCCTATTTATGCTACAGGAGATGGCGTGGTGGTTTCACAAGGTACAGAACGGGGTTACGGAAACCAAATAATCATTAATCACGGCTACGGATATTCTACCAAATATGCTCACATGAGCCGTTTCAAGGCGCGGCGAGGTCAAAAAGTTAACCGGGGAGACATTATTGGCTATGTAGGTAACACAGGTGCCTCTACAGGTCCTCACCTGCATTATGAAGTATATAAAAACGGGAAAGTAGTAAATCCGATGAACTTCTTCTTTAACGACCTTAGCCCTGTAGAATATCAGGAAATGCTTGAATTAGCTTCTACAGAAAATCAGTCTTTCGACTAAAACATCTTTTTTTTCGTAAATTTGGCTTTTAAATCTATAAAATGGCCTACAAAGAAAAAGAAATTAATAAGCTGTACTACTCTATTGGCGAGGTTGCATCTATGTTTGAAGTGAATACTTCTATGATTAGATTTTATGAAAAAGAATTTGACATTTTGCAACCGAAAAAAAACGCTAAAGGAAACAGATTATTCAGGCCGGAAGATATCGAAAACCTAAAGATTATTTTCCATTTGATTAAAGATAAAGGCTTTACGCTTCAGGGGGCCAAAGACTATATGAAAAGCAATAAAGACGATGTTGCCGATAATCAAAAAGTAATTGATTCTTTGGAAAAACTGAAAGCCTTTATGGTTAAACTGGGGGGCGAGTTATAATTTTAAGTAAACAATAACTGAACTCTTTTTTTACTGTTATCCTATAACAGATTTAATTGAACATATCATTCATATCAATATTAAAAATATAAAGTCTGGTAAGTTATTGTCATTCTCTCCTATTTATAAGAATAGCTGTCCGCCCCTATTTTAAAACATACAGCCCAATGCAATCAAAGTCTTCAGAAGATATTCTTTAACCGGGGAAGCTTTCGACACCATTATCATTTCTTTATAAAAAAACCATTTTTCTCTTTGATTATTCAACCTTCATGACAACCAATCACTTACTCTTACACTCCATAATCCAACAAAATAAACACCTAAAAAACAGCGACTGTTTTATCAAAACTTGTTCACAATAAAAGCGGCTCAATATAGCAACAAAGCCCATTGTGAATAATTTTTACGTAAATGTGTATAACATGTAAACCTCAACTGGTCCTTTACTATATTTTATTGGGTACTTTTGTAAAAGCACATCGTAAGGACATAAGTTCATCTTTCATTCTTGCAATAAGAAGGAGAAAGTTGAATCTTAAAGCTAAACGACTTTATGCAATAGTCTTACGATAAAATAAAATACTTTCTTACACAAAACAGATAACCATCTTGAATTCGGTTATTGTTTGTGTTGCAAATTAGGTTGGAAATAAATATAGAAAACATTAATACTATGAGCATTTTTGATAAACGAATTAACTACAAACCGTTCGAATACCCAGAAGTACTGGAATTTACTAATGCTATAAACAAGTCTTTTTGGGTTCACTCCGAAATCGATTTCACAGCAGATATTCAGGATTTCCATTCTCACCTTTCTGCCAACGAAAAAGAAAGTATCAAAAGAAGTTTATTGGCTATTGCACAAATAGAAGTAAACGTAAAATCATTCTGGGGAAATCTGTACAACCACTTACCAAAACCTGAGTTAAATGGTTTAGGAAGTACTTTTGCCGAATGCGAGTTCAGACATTCTGAAGCCTATTCCAGATTATTGGAAGTATTAGGATACAATAATGAATTCGAAAAAGTTGTAGAAATACCAGTTATCAAAAAAAGAATTGGTTATTTATCTTCTGCTTTAAAAGACACCAAGTCTGATGACAGAAAAGCATACATCAAATCACTGATATTATTTACTATTCTAATAGAGAACGTATCTCTATTTAGCCAATTTGCTATTATACTTTCATTTACACGCTTTCAGGGTGTAATGAAAAACGTTAGTAATATTATTGCCTGGACCTCTGTTGATGAGCAAATCCATGCTAATGCAGGTATTTTTCTGGTAAATAAAATCAAAGAAGAATTTCCGGAATACCTAGATGCCGAAACAGAGCAGGAAATTTACGATATCGTTAAAGACTCTATCAATATTGAAGATGAGATATTGGGATGGATATTCGAAAATGGTGAATTAGACCACATTAAACGGAATGACTTGCTTAACTTTATGAAGTACCGTATAGATGTAAGCTTGCAACAAATAGGTTTCAAAAAGTTATACAACGTAACCGAAGCGGAATACAGCCCGATGGTGTGGTTTGAAGAAGAAATATTTGCCAATAGTTTGGATGATTTCTTTGCAAAACGTCCGGTAGAATATACCAAACACGATAAGAGTATAAGTGCAGACGATTTATTTTAATATGTAACCCTATAATTTAGTACAATTATGCAAAACCTTTGGTGGCTTAACGAAGAAAGTGAACAAATATTAAACAGAGGGTACTTATTAAAAGGAGAAACACCTCTAAAAGCAATAGAACGTATTGCTAATGCTGCCGCAAAAAGATTATATAAGCCTGAACTTGCAGAACCATTTATAGAAATGATTAGCAAGGGATGGATGAGTTTAAGCTCGCCTATCTGGGCAAATATGGGCACCGAAAGAGGTTTGCCAATATCTTGCTTTAACGTACACGTACCAGACCATATTGAAGGCATTACCCATAAACTGGGTGAGGTAATCATGCAAACAAAAACCGGTGGCGGTACATCTGGTTATTTTGGCGAATTAAGAGCCAGAGGAACTGCTGTTACTGATAATGGTAAAAGTAGCGGTGCGGTAAGCTTTATGAAGCTTTTTGATACTGCAATGGATACAATTTCGCAAGGTGGAGTAAGACGCGGTGCTTTTGCTGCTTATCTGGACATAGACCATGCAGATATTAAAGAGTTTTTAGAAATCAAAAACATAGGTAACCCTATTCAGAATCTGTTTTACGGAGTTTGTGTACCAGATTACTGGATGCAGGATATGATTGATGGAGACAGAGAAAAGAGAGATGTATGGGCTAAGGTTTTAGAATCAAGACAACAAAAAGGATTACCTTACATTTTTTTCTCTGACAACGTAAACCGTTTCAAGCCAGAAGTATACAAAGATAAGGAGATGCCTATTTACGCCAGTAACCTGTGTTCTGAAATAGCTTTACCATCTTCAAAAGAAGAATCTTTTGTATGCTGTTTATCTTCTATGAATTTAGAACTTTACGATGAATGGAAAAATACCGGAGCTATAAGACTGGCTACTTTTTTCCTGGATGCGGTAATGAGTGAGTTTATAGAAAAAACAGAAGATAATCATTATCTAAAAGCAGCTAATACTTTTGCTAAAAACCATAGAGCATTAGGATTGGGTGTTATGGGCTGGCATTCTTACCTTCAAAAGAACATGATTGCTTTTGAAAGTTTAGAAGCCAAACAACTAACAAATACTATTTTTAAAGATTTACAGGAAAAGTCTTTAAAAGCATCGGAAGAGCTGGCTAATATCTATGGAGAACCTAGCTTATTAAAAGGTTATGGACGTAGAAACACCACATTGTTAGCTGTAGCACCTACAACCTCTTCTTCTGCTATTTTAGGCCAAACCTCTCCTGGTATAGAGCCTTACAGCAGTAACTATTATAAAGCTGGTTTGGCTAAAGGTAACTTTATCAGAAAAAACAAATACCTGAGAGCATTACTGGAAGATAAAGGTATAGATAACGAAGAAACCTGGAGAACTATTATGCTAAACCATGGTAGCGTTCAACACCTTTCTGAACTAACCCAGGATGAGAAAGATATATTTAAAACGTTTAAAGAATTGAGTCAGTACGAGATTATCCTACAGGCATCAATCAGACAAAAATATATTGATCAGGCGCAAAGTCTTAATATAAATATCCCATCTAACCTACCTATAAAAGATGTAAACAATCTGATTATAGAGGCATGGAAACTGGGCGTAAAAACACTTTATTACCAAAGAAGTCAAAGCGTTTCTAAAGAATTTGTTTCTAATCTGGTAACTTGTACCAGCTGCGAGGCCTAATTAATGTTTCTTTAAATAAAAATATAAGGAGAGACTTTCTCCAATAAAAACACCCCATAAAGTCAGCTACTTTTTTGGGGTGTTTTTATTTTATAAAGAAAAATACAAATTCAAAAACTACAGGTTGCGATTATTATATATGCATGTTGATAGGTAAGTTTTCTTACCTGAAACCTTGGAGCATCTCTAAAGCTTCTCTAAAGCATCTCTTAACGAAGGATGGAGCTTCTTTAGTTTTTAGATTACCACTGGTTTTAAAAGTTAACCATGAGACAAGACAACTATCTCTGAGCAGGTCTAAGGAATCATTAATATAATACCGGAGTTCGATTAATAACAAGCTAAAAATGAGTAATTTTTATCCTTGCCTTATAGAGATTTCTTCGCAGGCTTGTAATGCACAAAAAACAAGAGTGTCATCGTATAAGGAGAACCGACGAAGCAATCTCACTCAAGACCATTCAAACAACACAATAATAACCCAATTGAGGTTATTAACAGATTTCTCCACTTCGGTCGAAATAAACTGTGTATTTTTAAAAAAATTCATGAATGATGACTAATAAATCCTATCTCAAAAAAACAGATAATATTACTTCATCACCTATGACTACTATTTATAAAATCTAAAAATAATTTGTAGTTTGTGTTTTTTGACGTGGGCTATACTCTTAACAGGTACAGATTTTAAGGAAGGTATGATAAACATTTATGAAAGGATATGTAGGAAACCAATCCTTCCATAAATGCACTTATTTGTTTTGTAACTTAGTTTCTTTCTCCCAGACTAAGTTTTGATAATTAATGAATTCCTCTAAATAAACGGCTCCATCTTATTTTCGAGAAGAAAGAACCTTCTTCATTCCAACTCATCCATATAAACAGCGCTTTACCTACAATATGGTCTTCCGGAACAAATCCCCAATAGCGGGAGTCTGCCGAATTATGACGGTTATCCCCCATCATCCAATAATAGTTTTGTTTAAAGGTATAAGAGTCTGTTTGCTGACCATTGATATAAAAAACGCCGTCTTTTATTTCCAGTTTATTATTCTCGTACACAGAAATAGCCCGTTCATAAATAGAAATATTTACAGAGTCTAATTTAACTGTCCATCCTTCTTTAGGGATAATAACAGGACCGTAATTATCCTGATTCCATGGTAATTTAGGATTGTGCGGAAAAATCTCATCTCTGTACTCTCCTTTTTCTGAATTGATTTCCATAATACTTTCTACATTCGAGAAAGCTTTTAGTTTTTCAACTTCAGATTTGGGCATAATTCCTACAAAAACATCTCTGCTAGGTGTCTGCATTAAAGTAACAGGCATGTTCTGCAAAGCAACGGGATTAAACTCCTCGCCATTTGTTTTGATATAATATTCTGTCTGGCTCATTTCCGGAGCATCAACAACCTTTCCGTTAACAGACACCACACCGTCATTAATAGCCAGTGTGTCTCCACCAATAGCTAAACACCTTTTAATATAGTTTTCTCTTTTATCAATAGGCCTGTTAAATGGTGCATCGGCTTCCATAGGATAATTGAAAACAACTACATCATTCCGCTTAATTTTTTGTAAGCCGGGAAGTCTGTAATACGGCAATTGCCATCCATCCCAATAAGCTTTTGTTCCTATAACAGGCATAGTATGGTGCGCAAAAGGGAAAGCTATGGGTGTAATAGGCGTACGCGCTCCATAATTTACTTTACTTACAAACAGGAAATCGCCTACTAACAAAGATCTTTCCATAGACCCCGTTGGAATAGTGTAAGCTTCTATAAATAATCCCCTAATAATTGTAGCAGCAATAACGGCAAAAACAATAGCGTCTACCCACTCTCTGGTAGCACTTTTTTTCTTTTTATTGGCCGTATCCTTTTTGGATTTCTTTTGCCAAAACTTCCAGTTCATTTATTATGGTGTTTTAAATTTTAAAATCATACATTTCTTTCACAGAGTAAAATCCCTGTTTACCAGGAAGCCACTCTGCCGCTAAAACAGCACCTAATGCAAATCCCTGACGTCCGTGTGCAATATGTTTAAGTTCAATCCTATCTACTTCAGAATCGTAAAGCACAACGTGTGTTCCCGGTACTTCGCCTTCTCTAAAAGAGTTTATAATTAGATTCTCTGGTTTATGTAATGTTACATCATCTGAATTGTCTGCATTTACATCAACCCATTGTTTTTTATCTTTAAATTCTCCCAAAATATCTTCTGCAATAGTAATTGCTGTACCGCTTGGAGAATCTAATTTATGAATATGATGAATTTCTTCCATACAAACATCATACTGATCTGAAAAATTATCCATCATCTTTGCTGCTATTTTACTAATCTGGAAGAAGATGTTTACCCCTACACTAAAATTGGAACCGTACATTATTGGCGTATTAGCAGCCACACATGCATCTTTAACAGCCTGTAATTGCCCATACCAACCTGTGGTACCTACCACCAAGGGAACTTTAGCTTCTATACATTTGTATATATTGTCTAATACCGTGTGGGGGGTACTAAACTCTATGGCAACATCAGCTTTCTGAAGGTTTTCAACCGTAAGTTCGCTGATATTATTTTCATCTATTTTAAGTACTATTTCATGGTTACGATCCAGAGCTATACCTTCGATCATTTTTCCCATTTTTCCGTAGCCTAATAATGCTATTTTCATAATTTGATACTTAGTTTAAGCATAGGCACAGGAGCCTGAAGTCCCGAACCCGCATACATTGGTGTATAAACTGATGGTTGTATTTTTATTGATAAATTATCACTCACATCAAATGTCGCCATTTTAGCGTCAATATAAGCGTCTATCATCTGCAAAGAATGGAAAGCTATAAAGCCAAGAATTGCCAAATCTCTGTTTCTTCTGTAAAAGTCTTTGGTATTATAAATCTGCTCATCACTGGCAAATTTATAATCGGGGTTCTGAGCAGCCTCATTACCACTTTTTCTAACCTGGCTTTCTTTTAAGAATATTTTATAGTAACGCTGATTAAACTCATAATAAAGCCCAACTCCTACATATCCTCCATAAACCAAAGGCACTTTCCACCATTTTCCGTTACGCCATTGCCCCCATCCGGGAATAATAGCTGAACGCATAACAGCTTTCTGCGGCGACTGCAATTTACTGGAATCTCTAAATAAGGTATTTCCTCTTTCCTTAATTGCAGGCCCCAAATCGCTCTTTTCACGCATCACTTTATTAGACAAAGAGTCTAACTCCTGCGCCCTGACCTGGATGACAAGAAACAGCAATAACAGCGCCGATATAACATATTTGGACATAAGTTTTACCAGTCGAGCAGCTCTAGAATCCTATTTAGGTCATCATCTGAAAGGAAAGGAATTTCTATAGCTCCTTTTCCATTTGCTCCGACTTTCATTTTTATTTTTGTAGCAAATTTAGAAGACAAATCGTCCTGAATTTTTTGGTATTGAAAAGAAACAGCATCAGCTTTTTTACCTTTTTCTAATTTCCCACCTTCACTTTGCTTCAGGTTTCTAACCAGTTCTTCTACTTTTCTTACTGATAAATCTTTATCAATAATTTCTTTAAATATAAACAATTGATTTGCCGGATCTTCTACACTAATAAGTGCGCGGGCATGCCCCATTGATAACTGGTTATCACGTATTGCTGCTTGTATAACCGGCGGCAATTTTAATAACCTCAGATAGTTAGTTACAGTAGACCTGTTTTTAGACACTCTATCTCCCAGTTCTTCCTGTTTTAGATTACACTCATCTATCATTCTCTGAAAACTCAAAGCAACCTCTATAGAATTCAGGTTTTCTCTTTGAATGTTCTCTATCAATGCCATTTCCAGCATTTGCTGGTCATTAGCAGTACGCACATAAGCCGGAATATCTTCTATTCCCGCCATTCTAGTGGCTCTTAATCTTCTTTCTCCGGAAATTAACTGATACCTGTTATCTCCTACTTTTCTAACAGTAATAGGCTGAATAAGCCCTTGTAGTTTTATAGATTCAGAAAGTTCCTGTAACGCATCTTCATCAAACTCAAAACGAGGCTGAAAAGGGTTTACTTCTATCTGATTGATCTTGATTTTATTTACGGATCCAACTGCTGCCGATGATGCACCTTCGTTCCCCGAAATTTCTGAATAACCTCCTCTGGGTACTTCTGGTGTATCGTTTAATAAAGCACCTAAACCTTTTCCTAATCCAAATTTTCTATCTTTACTCATTATATTTTTCTTCCTGTTTTAAGAACCTGAATTTTCTACTGATAATCCATTTTTACGGATTATTTCACGGGCTAAATTCAGATAATTAATAGCTCCCTTTGAATTTGCATCATGCATAATTACAGATACCCCAAAGCTAGGTGCTTCACTTAAACGGGTATTTCTGGCAATAATAGTATCAAATACCAAATCTTCGAAATGTGAACGAACTTCTTCAACCACCTGATTGGACAATCTTAAACGTACATCGTACATGGTTAATAAAATTCCTTCTATCTGCAATTCAGGGTTCAGTCTGGTTTGTACAATCTTGATGGTATTTAATAGTTTCCCTAAACCTTCTAAGGCAAAATACTCACATTGTACCGGAATAATTACCGAGTCTGCTGCTGTTAAAGCGTTAATGGTAATTAAACCTAGAGATGGTGAACAGTCTATGATAATAAAATCGTATTCGTCTTTTACCTTATCTAACACTGCTTTCATCTTGTATTCACGCTCATGCAGATTGATCATCTCAATCTCGGCACCTACCAAATCAATATGTGCAGGAAGTAAATCCAAATTGGGCGTATCTGTATTTTTGATGGCCTCTTTAGGATCTACATCATTAATAATACATTCGTAAATACTTGTTTTTATGGTGCGAGGGTCAAAACCTATTCCCGAGGTTGAATTAGCCTGCGGATCGGCATCAACAATCAAGGTTTTATACTCTAAAACAGCTAAACTGGCTGCTAAATTTATTGAGGAGGTAGTTTTACCTACTCCACCTTTTTGGTTGGCAATTGCTATTATCTTACTCATCTAACTTATAAGAGCTATATTTCCGGTTCGTGTTTTGATCTCTATTTTCTAATAATTTCGTAATTTCGGGACTGTTTCTTCCCGTTTCACATATGGGCACAAGATACAAATTTATACAATATCAATTTCAACAGGTTTATACGATTTATACACATAATTATGACTTTAATAGTCGCAGCTACTAACAGACTTAACAGCAATACGTTAAAAGTTTCTAAATATTATCAGAAAATATTAAAAGAAAAGGGACATGATGCCGAGATCTTTTCTTTAACAGATTTACCTCACGATTTTCAGTCTACAGATCTTTACGGAAAAAGAAGCGAGGCTTTTGCACAATTATTGAAAAAGGTAAACGAAGTACAGAAGTTTATTTTTGTAATCCCTGAATACAACGGTAGCTTTCCGGGTATACTAAAACTTTTTATAGATGCTTGTGATTTCCCTGATTCTTTTTACGAAAAAAAAGCAGCTCTGGTTGGTCTTTCTTCTGGTAAGTACGGAAATATCAGAGGAATAGATCATTTCACCGGGGTTTGTAATTATATTCATTTAAATGTGATGCCCTTAAAAATTCACCTTACTTATATTAACAAGGATTTGAATGATCTGGGTAATTTCATTACTGAAGACAGTATTAAGTTTATCAGCCAACAGGTTGATAAATTTTTAAAATTTTAACTCATGGATATTGTAAGATTGACTGATATTACACATCCTTTGTTTAGTGCTTTCTGGGAAATTTACAATGACAATTTTCCAAAAACTGAAAAAAGAAACTTAAAACAACAGGAAGAAACCTTTATAAAAAAAGAGTATGCGCTGGATATTTACAGGGAAAACGATGTGATAAAGGGTTTCTTAGCATATTGGTCTTTTCCAGAATTTATTTTCGTAGAACATCTGGCAATTTCTAAAGAAGGACAGGGAAAAGGTTTAGGAAAAACTATATTACAGAATTTTATTAAAAATAATACTCTTCCGATTATATTGGAAATTGAGCATCCGGTGGATGAAACTTCTATCAGAAGATTAAATTTTTATGAGCGGCTGGGGTTTGTAAAAAATCATCACCTGCATTTCCAACCTCCTTTTATAAAAGGAGATGCTCCTCTGGGTTTAACCGTATTAAGTTTGGAAAAACCTTTTTCGGCTATGCTTTATGCAAGTTTTGCCCGTAAACAAAAAGAAGTTATTATGAATCATCAGTATTAAATAGCTAATACCAGGTTAATTGTATCAGCTATTTAATATCATTGATTTATATCCCTAATTTTATCCATACCTGCCCATCTAAGCCAAAGCTGAAATACTTAGGTGTAATTATCTCGGCAAGTGCTTCTAAAACATCTACTTTTTCCTGAGCTACTGAGGTATGCAAAAACCGATTATCAAAAATAAACACCTTATTTTCTTTAACGGCTTTCAGATTGCTAAAATCTTCTTTTTGAAAAATACCCGAAGCTTTCCCTAACGAGCTTTCTAAAGACTCTTCTGGAAAAGAAAGTATGATAACGTCCGGATCCAGATCTAACACTTCATCCCAAATCTGTACATCATAATAACTTCCACCGGCTTTGGTCATCATATCTTTCAGCGTTTCGTTTACGGCTGATTTCACCGGATTTAAATTTTCTAAAATGATCATTTTAAGTTTATCGGGAAAAAACTTCAGTTTGTGCACTACCAGATCTACACGCTCTTGCAGCTCTTCTGCCAATTCCTCATTCTGTTCCAATATTCCTAAAATTTCCATCTTTCAATTCTATTTTGCCACAAAGGTATAAAAACATTTACCGTTAGATAAGCCTGAAATCTTGTTCTTTTATGGATTTTTTAATTTCCACCCATTCCTCCCTGACCTTCTCCTTGTTTCAGATCATCGTTTTTAACTCCTTTTTTAGGATTTTGGTTTACTTTCAGATTACCAAATCTCCAGCTAAAATTCACTCCTACAGATCTAAACGGTATAGAAAAATTACTGTATTGAGTAAAACCATCGCCAATAATTTCGCTTTTAAAGTTTTTACGGTTATTAAACGGATCTATTACATTAATTCCCACGCTTCCTTTCTTATTAAACAACTCTTTTTTAACACCAAGATTCCACATATTGAAAGAAGGATTTTTTCCCTGGAAAGTTCGTCTCGGAGAATTCGCAATTAAAAAGGTTTCAAAGGTAATTCCTTTTGGAAACTGGTAAGTTCCGCTAACAAAGGCATTGTACATTAAATAAGTTTTATTTTCTGCATTGGACAGATTTATACTATTACTGCCTAACGTGATATCATAAGTATAAATATTAAAGTTACCCCTTAAAGTTAACGGCTTTATAGGATTTACCGAGCCAAAGAAGTTAAAGCCGAAAGAATTGTTTTTACCAACATTTTCAAAAGTGGTTAAAGCAATATCTTTACCATCCATTTCTACTTGTTTAATTACATTTTCGATAATATTCTGTGTATTTCTGTAATATACAGAGGCATTAATTACAGTAGTTTTTATAAACCGGGAATAGTTGATTTCATAATTATCTGCTATTTCTGGAGATAAATAAGGATTTCCTTGTGATTGATTATAAAAATCTGCTGCGTTTCTGAAAGGGTTCAGGTAAAAAACACTGGGACGTTGAATTCTTTTATTGTAGCTCAACTTAACCGTTTGCATATTACTGAACGTTCTGGACAATACTATGCTCGGCACAAAATTCCCATAATTATTTTTAAACGGATCAAAAGTACCGCTTCCGGCATCATTACCATCAATTTCTGTTCTTTCGTATCTGGCACCGGCTTTTATCCCATATTTTTTTGCCAGTGTAAAGCCAAATGTGGCGTAACCTGAATAAACATTCTGGTTATAATCGTAAATAAAATTCCTATTGGGCACAGGAAATCCATTTCCACCATTCAAATCAGTGCTATCTACTTTGGATTCATTATCTATATTTCTTACAATGGCCTTAAGTCCGGTTTCTAAAGTAACTCCTTTAAACGGATGTGTGTAATCTAACTGAAATGTCGATTCTTTATTAATAGCATCGCTGGCTCCTATTTCTTTTCTGAACTTTTGGTCCATATACGAATTATAGTCGTTATTCAATTCGCTCTTGCTTAACTGCCATGCTAATGAAATTTCCTGACCATCTTTCTTAAACTTATGCGTATAGTCGTTATTCCAGTCGTAACTGATTACCTTATTTTTATTATCGGTAATTCTTCTAAAAAGCTGATCTACTCCTCCAAACTGGTTAAAATTATCATTAAAACCATCCACACCAAACTGGAACCAGTTAACCTTGAGATTGGTATTTATTGAATTGTATTTATTAAAATCGTAATCGGCACCAACAGATCCGTTTGTAGCTAAACGATCAGTTGTACTTTCGCCATGTTGTTTATTAAAATCTCCATTATCACTTATCCTGTTCATATCTATAATAGAGGTTTGTGGCCACGAATAATAACCTCCTGCATTACCAAATACCGTTAATCTTCCTTTTTTAGCATTCAGGTTTAGATTTCCACTATTCTGCCTGGTTCCTACGCCTGCATTTACAGAGCCACTTATACCTTCCAGGTTATTTTTCTTAGTGATGATATTGATAATACCCGAAGTACCTTCTGCATCGTATTTTGCAGATGGCGAAGTAATCACTTCCACATTTTTAATCTGATCTGCCGGTATTGCTTTCAAAGCATCTGCAATACTTCCTGCCATTGTTCCAGATGGCTTTCCATTAATCAGTACTTTTATATTAGAACTTCCTCTCAAAGAAACATTCCCTTCATAATCTACAGAAAGTAAGGGTACTTTTCGTAATACATCTACCGCTGTACCTCCTGATATAGCGACGTCTTTTTCTGCATTATAAACCAGCTTATCTATTTTATTTTCTATAATATTAGCTTGCCCTTCTACTACAACTTCCTGTAACACTTTGCTGTTAGGTGATAGAATAATTGTACCTAAGTTTAGGTCCGGTTTGCTGTTTGTGGTAGTTACGGGTTCTATAATTTTAGTTTTGTAACCTATAAAAGAAATGGTAAGCCTGTATTTTCCCGGTGTCACTTTTTCCAGTTTAAAAGCGCCTTTCTCATCCGCCAAAGCTCCGTTAACAGATTTTGTCTGACCTACTGAAGATAATGAAACCGCAGCATAATCTACCGGTGCTTTGGTTAAAGAATCGATAATTACACCCGAAACTTTACCTACGATAGCATTTTGTTGAGGGCCTGCTCCCGGATATTGCTGCGCTTGCGTATTAATGATGGAAAATAAAAGAACGGATAAAATATAAAAAAGTCTCATGAAGTATTTTTTATGTTTGATTGGATTTTCTTGCTTTTGTTACAAAAAGATCTATTTTTTTTACTGGAACAAAGTTAACTCCTCATAAATAAATGAAAAGCCAAATTTTGTTAAATGATAATTCAATAAAAACAGATTAGTTAGGTCGTTTACTAAAAAAGGCCTGTACAATTTGATTTATACAGGCCTTTTTATTCAGCACTAATTTTTAAGACAGCAGCTTTATACCACTACATTAATAATTCTACCTTTAACTATAATAACCTTTTTAGGCGTTTTTCCTTCTAAATATTTTTGAACCTGTTCGCTCTGCAAAATTTGTTTTTCTATTTCTGCGTTATCCAAATCTAAAGCAAAACTGATATTTGCTCTCGTTTTTCCGTTTATTGATACCGGATAATTGAATTCGCTTTCAACCAGATACTCAGGATTAAATTTAGGGAATAGTGCTTTAGATAATGTACCTGCCTCGTTTCCTAAAAGTGCCCAAATTTCTTCGGTGATATGCGGAGCGTAGGATGAAAGCAATAAAGTAAGATCCTGAAGGATTGATTTTTTATTGCATTTCAAATCTGTAAGCTCATTTACAGTAATCATAAAGCTGGATACCGATGTATTGAAAGAGAAACGTTCAATATCTTCTTCTACTTTTTTGATTAATTTATGTAACGATTTTAATTCTTGTTTGGTAGGCTCTTCATCAGAAACTACAAATTCAAAAGCATCATTATGAAACAACTTCCAGTATTTTCTTAAGAATTTAAACACACCTTCTATACCATTGGTATTCCAGGGTTTACTTTGCTCTAAAGGTCCCAAAAACATTTCGTACATACGTAATGTATCTGCTCCATATCTTTCTATCAAATCGTCAGGGTTAACGACATTGAACTTAGATTTAGACATTTTCTCGACCTCTACACCACAAAGGTACTTGCCTTCTTCTAAAATAAATTCGGCATTTTTAAACTCTTCTCTCCAATTTCTGAATTTATCTAAATTCAACACATCATTTTCAACAATATTTACATCTACATGTAATGCTGTAGTTTGATAATCGTTTTTTAGACCGCAAGAAACAAACTTATTGGTAGCTCTGCCATCTTCTCCAATAATGCGATAAACAAAATTAGAACGCCCCTGAATCATTCCCTGATTAATCAGTTTTTTGAATGGCTCTTCTTCTTTGGCTAAACCAATATCTTTTAAAAATTTATTCCAAAAACGGCTGTATAATAAGTGTCCGGTAGCGTGTTCTGAACCACCAATGTACAAATCAACATCTTGCCAGTAATTGATAGCTTTTGACGATACAAATTCTTTATTGTTATTTGCATCCATATACCTGAACCAATACCAACTGCTTCCTGCCCAACCCGGCATAGTACTCAATTCATATTCGTACTGGTCTTTATATTTCCAGTTTTTGGCTCTTCCTAATGGGGGTTCACCTGTTTCTGTAGGCAAATACTTATCTACTTCTGGCAACAACAAAGGCAACTCGCTTTCGTCTATCAGGTATGGTAGTCCATTTTTAAAGTACACAGGAACAGGCTCTCCCCAATAACGTTGACGACCAAAAATGGCGTCGCGCATGCGGTAATTGATTTTTGCATAGCCTTGTCCATTTTCTTCTAAATGGGTAATAAGCTTAGTTACAGCTTCCTGATATCCTAAACCATTTATAATTCCGGAGTTTATATATTTCCCTTCTTTTGTTGGATCTGCCTGCCCATCTAAAACCTGAGCATCTAAAATAGGAACGATAGGCAAATTAAAATGGGAGGCAAAAAGATAATCTCTCTGATCGCCAGAAGGAACCGCCATTACTGCTCCGGTCCCATAACCCGCTAACACATAATCTGCAATCCATACCGGAACCTGCTCTCCGTTCATAGGATTAACTGCATAGGCTCCTGTAAAAGCTCCCGATACGGTTTTAGTATCAGACATCCTGTCCAGTTCTGATTTCTTTTTGGTTTGCTGGATATACAGCTCTATCTCTTCTTTACGGTCTGGCGTGGTAATTTTTGATACCAATTCATGTTCAGGTGCTATTACTAAAAAACTAACTCCATAAATTGTATCTACACGGGTGGTAAAAACTTGTATTTTGTCATTAGCGTTAGCAAGCTGAAAATCTACCATTGCCCCTACACTCTTACCAATCCAATTACGCTGCATTTCTTTCAACGGTTCTGGCCAGTCAATAGTATCTAATCCCTGCAATAGCCTTTCCGCATAAGCTGTTATACGCATGCTCCATTGCATCATTTTCTTTTGTTCTACCGGATGTCCGCCTCTTTCCGAGAAACCACCAATCACTTCATCATTAGCCAAAACAGTACCTAATGCTGCACACCAATTTACTGTACTTTCTTTTAGGAAAGCCAAACGGTACTTCAATAATTCTTGTTGTTTTTCTTCTTCTGTAAGCGACGACCAATCTGAAGGTAACATTTTCCGAGTATCATCATCACACACTGCTTTTACTCCTTCTGTCCCTACGGTTTCGAATTTATGAATCAACGTAGAAATATGCTCTGCTTTGTCTGATTCTGTATTATACCACGAATTAAACAATTGCATAAAAATCCACTGCGTCCATTTATAATAATCAGGAGAACTGGTACGAACTTCTTTACTCCAATCAAAAGAAAAGCCTATGTTATCTAATTGTTCTCTATATCTATTGATATTTGTTTCTGTAGTTATAGCCGGATGCTGTCCGGTTTGAATGGCATATTGCTCCGCTGGTAAACCAAACGAATCATAACCCATGGGGTGCAGTACATTAAAACCTTTGAGTCTTTTATATCTGGAAAAAATATCTGAAGCTATATAACCCAACGGATGTCCCACATGTAAACCTGCTCCTGAAGGATAGGGAAACATATCTAAAACATAATATTTAGGTTTCGATTCATCTACACCCACTTTATACGTTTCGTTATCAGCCCAAAATTGCTGCCACTTTTTCTCGATATTCTTAAATTGATAATCCATATTCACTGTTAGATACAAAGACCTATATAATACGCTTTATTTATATGAATTGCGAAAATAAAAAAATTAATACGAACGAGTCCTCCTTTTAATGAATAAAAGTATTTAAACAAAAGAAGCCGCTCTGAAAATACAGAACGGCTTTTATTGCCCACTTGCTTTTATCCCAAAGAATTATTGTCTCACATAATGTGTTTCAGTTATATAAACTGTTTTAATACCATCGTCCTCATAAACATCTTCGTCTATAATAATCAGGGTTTTGCCATCTAATTTCACTTTAACAACGTCTTTTCCATCAGCAATCAACTGATTATTAGAATAAGTATATCTTCCTTTTATAGCTTCATTTTCTTGTTGTCCATCTACATACCTTATAAAAGTATAATTACCTCCATTAAAAGTAAATATCTCATAGTTATTAGCATCATACTCTTCTATTTGACTATCTCCCTCTTGAACCCCATTTACGGTATAATAGGCTATATCTTTAGTAGATTTCCATGTTCCTTCTATAGACAAAGCGTCATCATTTTTATCTTTTTTACATGCTGTAAAAACTGTTGCAGTCAACGCAAACATCATCAAAATAAATAGTTTCTTTTTCATAGTTTCTTAAATTTTTAATTGTTTTTTAATGCAGCAAATAAACATCTCCTTCTCTATAAAAAAAATACCCAATACTAGGTATTTATTACCTTATCATACTTTTAACTGCTTTAATGACCCTAAAAAATCAAATTTCAACTCTTGTTTTTTTATACAGTAAACATAAATGCAGGCTTTATTCGTTAAATGCTTGTTAAACTTGCTCTTTTTACGCCAAGGTTTATTATTTTCGCATTATAATCATCATTATTTATGGAAGAATTCGAAGACAGCAGGGCATCAAAAAAAACGAAAACCATCTATATATCTACTGTTATTAGTATTTCGTTGGTTTTGCTTATGGTAGGTTTACTGGGATTGATTATTGTCCATGGCCGAAATCTTTCTAATTATGTTAAGGAAAACATTGTGCTCAACGTGATTATTAATGAAGGCACTAAGGAGGCGGATATTTTGGCATTGCAAAAGCAAATCGAGGGAAATGAATATGTAAAATCTACGCAATACATTAGTAAAGAACTTGCTGCCAGAAACTTAACACAGGATTTAGGTGAAGATTTTATCAAATTCCTGGGTTATAACCCATTATTATCTTCTATAGATGTTTATATGAAGGCTGATTTTGCCAATAATGAAAGTATTGGCATTTTAAGCAAGCAGCTGCAAAGTAACCCCATGATTAATGAGGTAAGATACCAAAAATCTTTAGTAGATATGATTAACCAAAATATCAGAACTATATCTTTAGTAATTTTCGGTTTCGCAGCTGTATTACTATTTATTGCTGTCGGATTAATCAATAACACCATTAGACTAGCCATTTACTCACAAAGATTTCTTATCAAGAGTATGCAATTGGTGGGCGCTACTAAAAGTTTCATACGTCAGCCTTTTATTACATACGGCATATTGCATGGTTTAATAGCCGGTTTAATTTCTATTATTCTGCTTATACTTACCTTATACCTGGCACAACAGCAAATACCTGAACTGGTTATATTAAGAAACTACTATGAGTTTGGTTTAGTATTCCTGATTGTTATTGGTGTAGGTATACTTATTTCCTCTTTAAGCACTTATTTTGCGGTAAGCAAATACTTAAAACTAAAAATTTACGACTTATACAGATAGTACGTCATGTTAGAAAAAAATAAAAACAAAGTCACCTTTGTGTTTGACAAAAGCAATTATCAATTCCTTATCATCAGCATTATAACGGTAATAATTGGTTTTTTATTGATGATGGGTCAAACAGACATCTATAGTTTCAGAAAAATCGTTCTTTCTCCCATTATTATTTTAATTGGTTTCGGAATTGGTTTTTATGCCATCCTAAAAAAGAATTCATTAAGTAAATAATGAATATTATAGAAGCTATTATTCTGGCAATTATTGAAGGATTGACAGAGTTTCTCCCTGTATCATCTACAGGCCATATGATTATTGCTTCGTCACTGATGGGCATACAATCTGATGATTTTGTAAAACTTTTTACCGTAGCCATACAGTTAGGCACTATCCTTTCTGTGGTTGTACTTTACTTTAAACGCTTCTTTCAGTCATTTGATTTTTACCTCAAACTATTGGTAGCCTTCATTCCGGCTGTAGTTTTCGGTTTACTTTTCAGCAAAAAAATAGACGATTTACTGGAAAGCCCTCTCGCTGTAGCATTATCGTTAGTTATTGGAGGTATTATCCTTCTTTTTGTGGATAAATGGTTTAAAGACGGAAAGGTAGATAACACAAAGGATATGAGCTATGCCACAGCCCTAAAAGTAGGTTTTTTTCAATGTATTGCCATGATTCCGGGAGTTTCCAGATCTGGAGCATCCATTGTAGGAGGTATGTCTCAAAAATTGACTAGAAAAGCTGCTGCAGAATTTTCTTTTTTTCTAGCGGTACCTACCATGTTTGGAGCAACAGCAAAAAAATTATATGATTTTTTCAAAGATGGTCACTCTTTATCCGGGCAGGAAATTAACCTCTTGATTATAGGTAATATTATTGGTTTTATAGTAGCTATTATAGCTATCAGAAGCTTTATAGGCTATGTAAGTAAACATGGTTTTAAAGCATTTGGAATTTATAGAATTATTGTGGGGGGGATTATTTTAGCTTTATTATTAAGCGGAAATAATTTACAGGTGATGTAAAAGTAATGGTTAAAGAAATAGTAGAAAAAAAGTTTCCTGAATTTAATTTCACACAAGGCGAAGTCCTTTTACTTAATAAACCTTATAAATGGACATCTTTTGATGTAGTAGGCAAGTTAAGAAATTCGTTTAAGCCCTTAAAACTCAAAGTAGGACATGCGGGCACCCTTGATCCTCTGGCTACCGGCCTTTTGATTATTTGTACCGGAAAGTTAACTAAACAAATAGATACGTTTCAGGCAGAAGAAAAAGAATATACAGGCACCATCACACTGGGCTGTACCACGCCTTCTTATGATCTGGAGACCGAACCTAATGAGTTTTTTGATATTTCGGCTATTACAGAACAACAGATCATTGATAATACCAAAATATTTTTGGGAGAAATAGACCAGTTTCCGCCTATCCATTCGGCCATTAAAAAAGATGGAGAGCGACTATATCTTAAAGCCAGACGTGGCGAAGAGGTAGAAACTAAAGCAAGAAAAGTCACTATCTCTGAATTCGAGATTACCAGAGTAGAGTTTCCTGAAGTAGATTTCAGAGTAGTTTGTTCTAAGGGAACTTATATTCGTTCTCTGGCACACGATTTTGGAAAAAGCTTGAATGCCGGAGCGCATCTCTCCAGATTAAGAAGAACACGAAGTGGCAATTTCAGGATTGAGGATTCTTTTGAGATTATGGAACTGGTAAACCATATCAAAGAAATAAAAAGTCTTCCCGATTTCCAATAATTACTTTAATGTAAGAGACATGAAGATCTATAACCATATTGATGAATTTGTTAAACTCGAGAATGCAGCGGTCACAATAGGTACTTTTGATGGTGTTCATATCGGTCATAAAAAAATAATTGCCAAGCTAAAAGAAGAGGCAGCTAAAATAAATGGAGAAACTGTAATACTTACTTTTTTTCCTCATCCAAGGATGATCTTACATCCTGAAGACCAAAACTTAAAGTTAATTACCACCATTTCCGAAAAGGCAAAACTGCTTCAGGATTTGGGTGTAGACCATCTGATTATTACTCCTTTTACTAGAGATTTTTCTAACCTTCTACCAGAAGAGTATATTAAAAATATTCTGGTTGATAAAATTGGCACCAAAAAAATGGTAATTGGCTACGACCATCGTTTTGGTAAAGATCGGTCGGGTGGTTTACCCGAATTACAGAAGTACGCCCCCGTGTATGGCTATAATGTTACCGAAATTCCTGAACAAGATATCAATGCCATTACAATATCCTCTACCGAAATAAGAAAAGCTCTTAAAGAAGGAAACATAGAAAAAGCCAACAAGTTCCTAGGTTATGCTTTTCCGTTAAATGGCAAGGTTATAAAAGGAGATCAAATTGGTCGTACTTTAGGGTATCCGACAGCAAATTTGTATATAGAAGAAAGTTATAAGCTTATCCCTTCTGATGGGATTTATGCAGTAGAGGTTATTACTCATAGCTCCGATAAAAATAAAAACCAGGAAATTAAACAGGGTTATACAGTTGAAAATGCTACCGAAAACAATCGTTTTCGGGGTATGGCGTATATTGGACACCGTCCTACCATAAACGGATTAAGCCAAAATATTGAAGTCAATATCTTTGATTTTGACGAAGATATTTACCACACCACCATAGAAATGCTTTTCCTCCATTTCATCAGACATGATATTAAATTTAATTCTTTACAAGAGTTAACAGACAAACTCGCCGAAGATAAAATAAAGGTTCTGGAGAAATTCGGATCTTAAAAATTAGGCTGTACGCTTTACAAATACAGCCTAAAGATAGTTAGTTAGTGTAAAAATTCTTTTATTATTTCTATTACGAAATAAACCCCTTATAGGATTCAAAAATTTCACACAAAATTAATCAGATTATCTTTTATACAGTTGACCTCTCCGAATTGTTACAGTAAAAATCAATGTCAGTTAGGAATAACAAATATTGATTTTCAGACAGATCTCCCCCTTCAAACTCATTATATAATTCTTCAGTTCAATCTTTAATATAGTTTATTCAAATTGAGCAATTTGAACATATAACTATTTCAAAATTGACTTAGAAATTTCAAGTCTACTACCTGTAAAAGTAGATTTTACAAATCTGTACAACTATAAGTACAAAGAATATAATGGATACACTTTTGTTAATAGCCTTACTGCTGAGCGAAAATTTTTCTTTTATATACAAAGCAAATCTGGCAAATAAATATAAGGCTAAAAATGCTCCAATAGCAGCTCCTACGGCAAATACCTCTAATTCCAATGTTCCTGTCCCTATCCAACCATTAGAAATCAAATAAGTACCTCCAATCATCCAATATGGGATTTGCATAGGATTAAATATCCCCAGTAATATTCCTAACTTTACGCTATCACGTTTTCTATAATTGGTATTTTCCTTTAATTCTCCTTGCTTTGCATTCTTCCATGAACTGATACCTAAAATCAAAAACACAACAATCAGAATCCAATCCAGCCATTTCATTAAATCCTGCTTAGAAGAAAACCACTCCGCAAAATGCATTAATAAATAGGTAAACCAGGCTTCAAAAATGGCAAATGTGGTAACAAAAACTAAAGCTTGCTTCATTCCCCTATTGGCAGACAACTGAACTGCCGTTAAGTTAATATTCCCAAAAGGTAAATAACCAAAAAAGTTAACTACGATTGCAACTATTAGATTTTGAAAAAGCATGGCTGCAAATATACTCTCCTTTACCCAATTATCAAGAAAAATAACCAGTTCCAAAAAGCTTTAATTTTTGATCTTACTATTAAGAATATATTGCCAAATTTGCAGCAATGCAACAATCAAGAAAAGCTATCCTATTAGGCCTGTTAGCTGCTGTTTTTTTCAGCGCCACTTATATTTTCAATAAAAGCATGGCTAATTCAGGTGGCGATTTTCTCTGGTCTGCCAGCTTACGATATCTTATTACACTACCTATTATCCTGTTCATTGTATTTATCAATAAAGGGCTAAAAAAACTGATTGTTACTTTAATGAATGATCCGATGCCCTGGTTAATTTGGGGAACCGTAGGTTTTGGTTTTTTTTATTTGTTTCTGACTGCCGCAGCCAGTATAAGCCCTGCATGGTTAGTTGCGGGTACATTTCAGCTCACTATCCTTTCAGGATTATTGATATCTCCTTTTATTTATAAAGATCATCGAAAAATTATCCCCAAAAAAGCATTACAGGCAACTTCCATTATTCTATTTGGAGTTATACTTTCTCAAATTGGAGAAATAAAAAATGATTCTCCCTGGAGAATATTATTGGGAGGAATATTGATTTTTATATCGGCTACTCTTTTCCCTCTAGGTAACCGGATGATTATGCTGTACCAGGAAAAACAAACCATAAAACTGGATGCTTTCCAACGTGTTGCCGGAATGACTTTAGGATCTATACCTTTGTGGATAATAGTTTCTTTGCTTGCCTATTACAGAAGTGGCTTCCCTCCCGAGAGTCAAATTATACAATCCGGAATAATTGCCATCTGTTCAACAGTTATTGCAACCGCTATATTTTTTAAAGCGACAGCTATGGCCGGTAATAATCCTGAAATACTGGGTGCAGTTGAGGCAACCCAATCTATAGAAATTATTGTCACATTAATTGCTGAGGTTATATTTCTGAATGGAAATTCCCCTTCTATCATAGGATATCTGGGAATTTTACTTATCTCTTTTGGAATGCTTTTTTATTCAAAAATATCTATAGACAAAAAAAGTTAATATGCTGTTTCGGTCTTTTTTCCATTTACATCAATAAAAAAGATTTTCTTACCCGATTTAACAATAGCTTCTCCTGCCTGAAAAGCATAAGCTTCATCAAATTTACAAGGGATAACTATTTTCCCCTGTTCATTAACATAGCCATATTTTTTATTCTTTAATACATAAGAAAGCCCTTCGGAAAATGCCGACACATCATCAAACACATATCCGGTTAAAAATTTTTGATGCTCAACATCATACAAAGCATATTTTTTGTCTTTAGTGAGCCAGGTACACTTTTCTGA
The DNA here is from genome assembly GCF_042678145.1 of Pseudopedobacter beijingensis. Lineage (NCBI taxonomy): Bacteria > Pseudomonadati > Bacteroidota > Sphingobacteriia > Sphingobacteriales > Sphingobacteriaceae > Pseudopedobacter > Pseudopedobacter beijingensis. Next base: position 77,467 of record NZ_JBHUDG010000013.1, read on the forward strand.
TGCAGCAAACACATGAGTATATTCTATAGGTACAACTTCTTTTGCATCTTTGTTAATCATACCAAACATACCATTCACAGAAACCACAGCTAAACCATGTTCAAATGCATAAGTATCATCATACTTTGGCTCCCTAATAGTATTACCCTCAATATCTTTAATTCCCCAAAGTCCATCTTTTTCTTCCCAAATTAATCCTTTAGAGAGTTCAAAGTCTTCCTTTTCTGTAACCGACAGAGAGTCTTCTACTGTCATATAATCCTCCATTCTATAACCTTCAGGCACTTTAAACAAGCTATCCGAGAGTTCTTTTTCTTCAATAAGTGTAGCGATAATACCTATATCTGTTCCAAATTGCTTTGTCGATATTTGTAAGGCTGTTCCCGGTATCTTCTCCAGATAATCATAAGTTCCCCAAAATAATTTAGGTTTCCCTTTAGCATACCAAACATCTAAAGTATCTTTATCATTCTGATTATCAAACACCAAAACTACCCTGTAACATTTCACCCCTGCTATCATTTTGGATTCGTCTTTAAAAATTGTTTCGTCGTAGGTTGGAGCTGTATTTACAATACTATCGCCCACAACATCCATATTTACATTAGGGCTTGTAATGGGCGACCGTTGTGCTAGCTGCTGGTCTGCAAAAAGTAAATAAGACACGCTATCTTTTAAATTGCTGATTTGTACATGCGATATCAATCCTTTCTGTTCTATCCGCAGGTTGTTATCATTTACATAAGCTTTAATAATAGGTTCTTTATCTCCACCCAATAAAGTTTTACCCAATTTCAGAAACTCACCCATAACATCGTCAGACTCTCCGGTACTTCCTGTATAAATATCATAGTGGATTTCCCAAACCTTTACTTTATGGTTTTCTTGTTGTGCTTTTACGTAGCTGAAGGGGATAGTCAGCAATATCAAAACCGGTAAAATTATTCGTCCCGCCTTCTTCATGTTTTTCATTTTTTGGCAAAAGTATAATTTACACTTTTAATGAGGCACTATTACACCATATATTTACTCACTCTATCAACTTATTTACAATTAAGCAATATGACGCCCTAATATATTTACACCTAAAAACAGACCTAGCTTCTTTCTAATTTTAACAATAGAATATATGAGTAATAAAATCTTTTAAATAGGCATAGGTTTTACCTAGAGGGCTTAAATCAAAAAAGCCAGAATAAATTCTGGCTTTTTCAATATTGTATATTACTATAACTACAACGCAGCTCTTAAAAACAATGCGCCCACAGTTACATTCGTTCTGCTATCTATAATAATAGCTCCGCCATTACGCTTATTCAATTCGTATGAATCAAAAGCCAATTCATCTGCAGTTTTAATTTCTACTCTTCCTATATCATTCAATCCAAAGAAATCTGCATTTACCTTCTCCAAAGTATTGATGTTTACTTTATACAGGATTTCCTGAATTTTACATCTTGTTACCTTGCTGTTATGTTGAATAAAATAAGTTGCTGATAAATCTAACTCTCGGGTATCCATCCAGCAAATATCTGCTTCTATCTGATTACTCAACAAAGGCAATCTTTCTACTTCAGAAATAATGTCTCCACGAGAAATATCAATATCATCCGACAAATGTATTGTGACAGATTTCCCCTCTTCGGCTACTTCTAAATCTCCATCATAAGTCTCTATTCTTTCTATCTTAGAACGCATTCCGTTTGGAAGCACTTTAATGCTATCTCCTACTTTAAAAGATCCGCTAGCTACTCTGCCGGCATACCCTCTATAATCAGGCAATTCTGCAGTTTGTGGTCTAACAATCCATTGTACCGGAAATCTGGCTGGTAATTTAAATTCTTCCTGTCTAACTGGAACAGTCTCCAAATAATCCAGTAAAGAAAGTCCATCATACCAAGCCATATTCAGGGATTTATCGACTATATTATCTCCTTTTAATGCGCTTACCGGCAAATAGTGAACGTGTTTAACATTTACTTTAGAAATTAAAGCTTCGTAGCTCGATTTGATATTTTGGAAAGCCTCTTCACTATAATCAACCATATCCATTTTGTTTACACAAACAACAATATGCTCTAATCCCAATAAAGAGACTAAATAAGTGTGTCTTATGGTTTGTTCTATCACTCCTTTTCTGGCATCAACCAAAATAATAGCCAAATCCGCATTTGATGCTCCGGTAACCATATTTCTGGTGTATTGAATATGTCCCGGTGTATCTGCTATAATAAATTTCCTCTTTTCGGTCTGAAAATATTTATAGGCAACATCTATAGTAATTCCCTGTTCGCGTTCTGCTTTTAAGCCATCTGTTAAGATCGCTAGGTCTACTGTTCCATCGTCATTTTTTCTGCTCGATTTTTGGATAGCTTCTAACTGATCTTGTAATACAGAACCTGTATCATATAACAATCTGCCTATAAGCGTACTTTTTCCATCGTCAACGCTACCTGCTGTTATAAACTTTAATATATCCATTAGAAATATCCTCCTTTTTTACGATCTTCCATTGCTGCTTCCGAAACTTTGTCGTCCATACGAGCACCTCTTTCAGATATTTTTGATTTCGCAATCTCTTCAATAATATCGTCAATATCTGTTTTATCAGATTCAACTGCTGCTGTACAAGTCATATCGCCTACCGTTCTAAATCTGACATTTTTACGTACTACCACATCTTCTTCATCCATATTCATATATTCCGATGCTGCCATCCACTGTCCGTTTCTCAGAATACAATCTCTTTCATGCGCAAAGTACACAGAAGGTAAGTCTATATTTTCTCTTTTAATATAATTCCAAACATCCAGCTCTGTCCAGTTACTGATAGGGAATACACGCACATTTTCTCCTTTATGGATTTTACCGTTGTAAATATTCCATAACTCTGGTCTTTGGCGTTTAGAATCCCACTGCCCAAATTCGTCTCTCACAGAAAAAATACGCTCTTTAGCTCTGGCTTTTTCTTCATCTCTTCTTGCTCCACCAATACAAGCATCGTATCCACCGGCAGCAATGGTATCTAATAAAGTAACGGTTTGTAATGCATTTCTACTTGCATTTTTACCTGTTTGCTCTATTACTTTTCCCTGGTCAATTGAATCTTGTACATATCCTACAACCAATTTTTCGCCTAAACGAGCAACCAGTTTATCTCTAAACTCTATGGTCTCCGGAAAATTATGTCCCGTATCTATATGCACTAAAGGAAAGGGGAATTTCCCCGGACGGAAAGCTTTCTCTGCTAAACGAACCAATGTTATTGAATCTTTTCCTCCTGAAAATAGAAGCGCAGGTTTTTCGAACTGACCGGCTACTTCTCTTAAAATAGCTATTGCCTCTGCTTCTAACTGATCTAAATAATCCATATCTTACTTAGTATTGGAATTTCTAATGTTAAACACTAAAATTCCCTGTTTAATTTTCTTTATTCTTTGATTGCCTGATGGTAAAAACTACTGTATACTACTTACTGTGCAATCCGCATTCTTTTTTACTTTGGTCTTCCCACCACCATCTTCCTGCTCTAAAATCTTCGCCTTCTGCCACCGCTCTTGTACAAGGCGCACAGCCTATACTTGGAAATCCTTTATCATGTAAAGGGTTGTATGGTATATGCTCTGTTTTTACGTAGTTTTTTACTTCGTCCAATGTCCAGTTAAATATAGGATGAACTTTTACGAGCTGATGACCTTCGTCCCACTCTACCCAATCCATATCATGTCTGTTTGTTGATTGTTCTGACCTTATTCCGGTAATCCAGATTGCTTTATCTTTTAAAGCTCTGTTAAGAGGCTCTACTTTTCTGATGCCACAACAGCCTTTTCGGTTTTCTACACTTTCGTAAAAGCTGTTAGGTCCTTTTTCTGTTACAAAGTCCTGTAGCAGTTTAGCGTCTGGATAATAAGTATGAATAGGTTTGTTATAGGTTTCCAAAGTCCTGTTCCATACATAATACGTTTCAGTAAATAATCGTCCTGTATCTAATGTAAATACATCTATAGGTAGATTATTTTTAAAAATAAGATGAGAAATCACCTGATCTTCCCATCCAAAACTTGTAGAAAAAACAATATTGCCTGCATACTTCTTTGCTAACACACTTAATGCTTCTTCTGCAGACAAACCTTCTATTAATTCTTTTACTTCTCTAGCTCTTTCCATTTCAGACCGCAAAATTACGATTATCTTATTGCTTTTTATAGGCTAAATATCTTCGTTATAAAACCTATAATATTTTTAGAACTTGCTATTATTACAATAATCCCCACAGCAACCATTATAGACTTCGCAGAAATCTTATTAGACACCTTTGCTGCTATAGGCGAAGCAATAGCACTTCCTAACACTAAACCCGAAACCACATACCAATGAAGATTATCCAGCATGGTTATAAACGTTAGTGAACTCATTAACGCTATAAAAAAACGACTTAGCTTAACCGTTCCTAAAGAATATCGGGCATTTCTTCCTCCGGCTATTAATGATGATAATACAATGGTTCCCCATCCACCTCCACCAACGGCATCTATAAAACCACCCGCAAATCCCAGTGGCTTTATCTTAGTTATTTTTTTCTCCTTTACCTTCGTTTTTGACTTGGCTCTTTTATTTGCCAAAAAAGCTTTACGTAAAATCAAAATGCCTAAACAAAAAGTATAGATAGAGATAACGGGTTTGGTATAATGACTGTAATGCTCTAACGACGACAAAATGTAAGCACCGGCTACTGCTCCAATCACTCCAGATACCACTAAAAGTTTAAACAGCTTTTTATTAACATTTCCCATCTTAAAGTGCATCCAACCCGCAATACCATTGCTCAATATCTCTGAAATATGTACTCCTGTACTGGCTGATGCCGGTGGAATCCCCATAGATAATGAAAATGTAGTAGTGGTTACACCATAAGACATCCCAATGGCTCCATCTATCATGGCGAAAACAAATCCTGCTGCTAAAAACTTATAAAACTCTGGATTTATCCCTTCTATAAACGACTGAAAGTGTGGGTCCTGATTAAATAGCGTTACAAATAACACGCCACAAAAGGCTACAACAATTAACCAGATAATCCATCCTAATTTCTTAGGTGATATTTTTGGTTCTTCTACTTTTGCAACTAAACCTGCGGTGACCTCATTTAAGCGCTTTACCTTTTCAGAAAAACCTCCCGGAATAATCTCCCTCAACTTATTGATACTTTCTAAAGTGTCATCTATTTCTTGCGGAATATTCTCATTTAATACTTCTTTAATCCTTTTTGCTATTGTAGGAGACTTCCCATTGGTAGAAATAGCTATTTTCAGATTTCCTTTTTTAACAATGGAACCCAAGTAAAAATCACAAAGTTCCGGAGTATCAGCCACATTCACTAAAATTCCTTTTTCCTTACATAACGCTACTATTTGCTGATGCAATTCGTAATCATCTGTAGCCAGTATAACCAGTTCTTTGGTTATAAGGTCTTCCTCATGAAAACTACGTTGATGAATGGATATTTGTGGATGATGAGCTTTTAATGTCCAAATTTGATCGAGTACCCTATCTGCTACTACCGTTACATGTGCATCGGGACTGTTATGCAGCATGGCTTCCAGTTTTTCTAATCCCACATTTCCAGCGCCCACCAAAAGCGTCTTGAAATTTTGTAGCTTTAGAAAAACAGGAAACAACTGATTCTCCTCTTTGTCTTTTAAAACATCATTTATCCCGGGTTGACTCATCTATATTTATGTTTAGGATCCCAACACGGGTTGGTTCCTATAATTTTTTACTTTTTCTAAAAAGTCTCTGGCTTGTGCTAAATAGGCTTCTGCAAATTGTTCAGAAGGTTCATGCTTATTAATCTGCAAAACCATTTCTTCAAAACCATTTACATCAAATTCAGCTGCAAAACCTTCATCAAAAGACTTAATAACCCCTATCTGAGTACTTTGACTAATGCCTTTATCTAATAGTACAGCTTTTGCCCCACTTATTAAGGTATTATATCCATGATAAATAGCATCTGCCCATAGTTTTTGATCATAAGCTTCTAAAGCCCATCCGTATTTTTCTTCGGTCTCAAAAATCAGGGTTGCTACCAGATCTATAACCACACCCGCACATTCTCCAACACCTATCGCACGTACAAATTCTTCATTTTGTCCCCAATCTACATAATCATCATCTGTTACCGTATCCTGATCTGCGATGGGCTTTAACAGCTGGTAAAAATAATCTTTTCCCAGCGTATCATAGTAATCTAAAAAGCTTTTATAGCTATCAGCCTTTAAGCTGTAATCATCTAGAACTGCCCTTAAAACATGTGGCGCTCTTTTAGATGGAACTTTAATAACCTTATCTGCTGCTCTTCCTTCCCCATCACCAACAGCTCCACCGCCCAACAATACCTGAACTGTAGGCATAATCCTTCCGTTAACTTTCATAGAACTACCGTGGAAACCAATATGGGCCACCCCATGCTGTCCACAACTGTTCATACAACCGCTAATCTTTATTTTTATCTCCTTATTGTAAACAAAATCTGCATATTCTTCATAAACCACAGATTCCAATACTCGTGATAACTCCATCGAATTGGAGATTCCCAGATTACAAGTATCTGTACCTGGACAAGTGGTAACATCTGCGACACTGTTATATCCCGGTTCTGACAGCCCAAGTTCATCTAAAACCAGAAACAACTCTGGTAAAGCTTCTTTTCTTACATATTTCAGCAATAAGCCCTGATTAATGGTTACCCTCATTTCATCAGCAATCAGGTGTTGTACCCCTGCCACAAACTTTCTTGCGGTAGAAGTAGACATATCTCCCGTTTTTACCTTTACGTAAACTCCGTAAAAACCTGCTTGTTTTTGCTCAAACGTATTGGTAGCAGCCCAAATCTCATACGCCAATTGTTTATTTGTCGGTATTTCTGCTGTGCTTTTTACAGGCGCCGGAATATTCGGCGTATCTATTACTGTTCTGTCTATTTTATAAGTTTTCACTTTTGTAGACAAACGCTCCTCTTCTACCAATCTCAAAAATTCCTCAAAACCAACTTTATTTAATAAGAACTTCAATCTGGCTTTATTTCTGTTGGTACGCTCACCATATCTATCGAATACCCGTAAAACTGCTTCAGAAAAAGGAATAATCAGATCTTCATGCATAAAGTCCGTTACCTGTTGTCCTATGTAAGGCTGGGCTCCTAAACTTCCTCCTAATAAAACTTTGAACCCTCTTATTTCCTCTCCGTTTTCATACTTAACTTTTGGAATAAACCCAATATCATTGATAAAAGAGAGTGCTGTATCTTCTTCACTTGCCGAAAAACCAAACTTAAACTTACGTCCAAGTTCCATACTCACGGGGTTTCCCAAAAAATATTTAAAAAATCCCTGAGCATAAGGCGCTACATCAAATGGTTCTGCCGGATCTATACCTGCTGTACATGATGCTGTTACATTTCTAACAGTATTACCACATGCTTCACGTATAGTTACATCATCTTCAGCCAGTTTAGCCCATAATTCAGGAGTTCTATCTAAGCTTACATAATGAATTTGAATATCTTGTCGTGTTGTAAAGTGCAGATTTTTAGATGCATATTCATCAGACACATCTGCTATTTTAAGTATTTGCTTAAAAGTGATCTTTCCAAATGGAATTTTAATACGGACCATTTGTACGCCGGGTTGGCGCTGACCGTAAATACCCCTAGCTAACCGTAAACTCCTAAACTTTTCGTCATGAATTTTACCTTCACGAAAAGCGCGTATCTTACGCTCAAGATCAATAATTTCCTTCGCTACTAAAGGACTTTCTAATTCACTTCTAAAACTTAACATAATTTTTTTATAAAAAACCTCACCGATATAATTATATAGATGAGGTTAAAATCAACACGTTTTGAATAGAAATAAGTGTTTCGGTCAACAACAGACCTATCTACATTAATTATTCCGATACAAATATATACAATGTATACCGATTTAGTAGACTTTATTTTTAATTTTTTTTACTTCAGAAAATCTGATCCTTTTTCTTTAGCAATCAAATCCGCAATTGTAGTCTCTGAAAGGATTTTCAAAGTGGCATCTCTCACATCTCTAAACGTATCTCTTATCCCACAGGTCTCCTCATCTTTACATTCTTCGCATCTTTGATAAAAATTAAGACTAACACAAGGCAATTGAGCTATAGGCCCACCGGTTATTCGCATAACTTGCACCAAATTTATCTCCTGCGGATTCTTTAATAAAGAATAACCGCCCCCTGCTCCCTTTTTACTATACAAAAAACCTGCATTTCTAAGCTCCAGTAAAATCTGCTCCAGAAATTTCTTAGGAATGTTCTCAGTTTCTGCAATATAAGAGATATTCACCGGCTCTTTTTCGTAATGTTCTCCCAATGCAATAAGTGCTCTAATTCCGTATTTTGTCTTCTTAGAAAGCATGTAAGTATATCTGTAATGTAGTTGCTTATCTTTAACGTATTATTTCAAATTTATACAATTTCTACAGAATAGGTAATTTCTACTCCCCCTGCAACCAACATATCATGTACCGAACAATATTTCTTAACAGCCAGTTCTGCTGCTTTATTTACTTTTACCGGATCCAAATCTCCTTTCAAGATAAAATTGATATGGATAGAAGTAAATATGGATGGAATTTCGTCTCTTCTTTGTCCATCTACCTCAATTTTCACATCCTCTATAACTTGTCTTTGTTTTTTCAATATAGCAATCAAGTCTAATGAGCTACAAGAACCTAAAGCCATTAATACCAACTCCATAGGTCTAACTCCTAAACCTTGTCCACCAATTTCCGGAGAACCGTCTATAGAAACTTTTACATCTGTTGCGTTACCTTTAGCTTCAAAGTGTACCGCATCATTCAAACGATTTAATTCTACCTTCATGTCTTAATTTTTTTTGATTACTTTGATTTTTCTATCGCATTTTTAACATCTGCCAACAAATCATCAATATGCTCTAAACCTACGGATAAACGAATTGTTCCCGGATAAATACCTATCCGTTGACGCTCTGCCTCTGTTAACTTAGAATGTGTAGTAGATGCAGGATGCGTGGCTATGCTTCTTGAATCTCCTAAATTCGAAGATATCAAAATCATTTGTAAAGCATCCAAAAATCTTTTAGCCCGTTCTAATCCGCCTTTAACAACAAACGTAACAATACCACCTCCCTGTTTCATTTGTTTTTTCGCCAATTGATATTGGGGATGCGATGGCAAATGCGGATACCTTACTTCTTCTATTTCCAGGTTAGATTCAAGAAACTCTGCTATTTGCAATGCGTTCTGACAATGTCTATCCATTCTAACCGGTAATGTCTCCAGACTTTTAGAAAGGATCCAGGCATTAAATGCAGACATTGCCGGACCTGTGTGCCTGATAAAGAACATCATTTCTTTCATCAGATCTGCCCGTCCAACCACTACTCCACCCAATACTCTACCCTGCCCATCCATGTACTTTGTTGCCGAATGGCTGACAATATCTACACCGTAAGATATTGGTTTTTGTAAATACGGAGTGGAAAAACAGTTATCTACATTGATGATAATGTTAGGGTATTTTTTCTTTAAGCTGCAAATCCACTCTAAATCTACAAGCTCCAGCCCCGGATTAGAAGGAGTTTCAAAGAAAATCATCTTTGTATTTTCCTGTATCAGGCTTTCAATTTCTTCCGGTCTGTCAATATCCACATAACTTGAAGTTATTCCCCACCTGGGCAATAAAGTAGTTAATAACTGGTGCGTTGAGCCAAAAACTGACCTAAAGGCCACAATATGGTCTCCACTTTTAAGCAACCCTGCAAATGATGCAAATACGGCAGCCATACCCGATGAAAAAGCCAAACCTGCTTCTGCACCTTCCAGTTCGCAAATTTTCGAAATAAACTCAGTGGTATTGGGATTCGAATATCTTGAATACACGTTTCCCGATATCTCTTCTGCAAAAATAGCTCTACCTTGCTCTGCATCATCAAAAATAAAGCTCGATGTCAGGTAAAGCGGAACAGAGTGTTCCCTGTGCGAAGATCTGTCTGCCTGAGTTCTTATTAATCTGGACTCTTCTTTCATATATAATGGTTCATTTAGTATTTGAAATTCATTAGTCAATAGTTTATTAGTTTTTATTATTAATGATGAACCATTTCAACCAATATATTTATAAACTATTTACTTTATCTTTTAGATACTCTGCAGTATACGAATCTTTTTGTTTTGCCAAATCTTCCGGTGTTCCTTCAAAGACCAGTTTTCCTCCATTTTCTCCTCCCTCCGGACCTATATCTATCACCCAATCAGCACATTTCACAACATCTATGTTATGCTCTATAACAATGATTGAATTCCCCTGTTCTATTAATGCTTCAAAGGACTTCAATAATTTTTTGATATCATGAAAGTGCAACCCTGTGGTGGGTTCGTCAAAAATGAATAAATTTTTCTGACTATTATTACCTTTTATAAGAAAAGATGCCAATTTTATACGTTGCGCCTCTCCTCCAGACAGGGTATTACTGGATTGTCCTAATTTCACATAACCCAAACCTACATCTGATAAAGGCTGTAACTTACTCGCAATTTTTGCTTCTTTTGCAAAAAATGTTAGGGCTTCATCTATGGTAAGTTCCAGTACATCAGACACGTTCTTATCCTGATAAGTTACATCCAGTACATGTTGTTTAAATCGTTTCCCTCCACAAGATTCGCAGGGCAAATAAATATCTGCCATAAACTGCATTTCTATCTTCACTTCCCCTTCTCCCTGACAGGTTTCACAACGACCTCCTTCTACATTAAAAGAAAATGCTGCAGGTTTTAGTCCGGCAGCTTTAGCGGCTGACTGACTTGCGTACAAAGCGCGTATATCATCCCAGGCTTTGACATAAGTCACAGGATTAGATCTTGATGACCTACCTATAGGATTTTGATCAACAAGCTCCACTTGAGTAAGCAAATCAAAAGCGCCCTCTATTCCATCATAAGCTCCTGTTTGTTCTCCTGAATAATTACCCAGAACCTTTTGTAAAGCAGGGTAAAGCACCCTTTTCACCAATGATGTCTTGCCTGAACCAGATACTCCTGTAACTGCAGTGAGCACTCCTAATGGAAATTTAACATCTATATTTTTCAGGTTATTTTCCCTTGCTCCCTTTATGGTAATATAATCTATAGCTTTCCTACGTCTGGCGGGAACAACAATACTCATTTCACCACTCAGATATTTACCTGTTAAACTCTCCTTATCTTTAAGAATCTGCTTAAAGTCGCCTTCAAAAATTAACTCTCCGCCATTACTTCCTGCTGCTGGCCCAATATCTATAATATGATCGGCAGCCCGCATTACTTCTTCCTCATGTTCTACTACTAAAACGGTATTGCCAACGTCACGTAACGACTTAAGTACACCAATAAGTCTGTTAGTATCCCGCGGATGCAATCCAATGCTAGGTTCGTCTAAAACATAAACAGATCCTACTAAAGAGCTTCCTAAAGAAGTTGCCAGATTAATACGCTGAGATTCTCCTCCCGATAATGTATTAGACAAACGGTTTAAAGTCAAATAACCTAAACCTACTTCATTTAGGAAACTAATCCGGTTGGTAATCTCCATTAATAACCGTTTAGCTATTTTCTGCTGTTGCTCATCCAGTTTAAGTGTCCTGAAAAATTCCAGCAACCTGTTTAATGGCATCAATACCAGATCTATAATAGAATGTTCCTGTATCTGAACATAAGAAGCATCTTTCCTTAATCTGGATCCCTTGCAATCCGGGCAATTGGTTTTCCCACGATATCTGGAAAGCATTACCCGATATTGTATTTTATAAGTTTGTTCTTCTAAATATTTAAAGAATTCGTTTAAACCCGCAAAATACTTATTTCCGGTCCACAATAATTCTTTTTGTTTTGCTGTAAGCTCGCTAATTGGACGGTGAATGGGAAAATCAAACTTCGAAGCATTTTTAATCAGCTTATCTCCCCATTCTTTCATTTTCTCACCTCTCCAGGGCACTATCGCACCATCATAAACAGATTTTGACTTATCGGGCATAACCAGATCTTCATCAATACCTATCACTTTTCCATAACCTTCGCAGGTTGGACACGCTCCATAAGGATTATTAAAACTAAAGAAGTTAGGCGTTGGCTCTTCAAATTTAATCCCATCCAGCTCAAATCTATCTGAAAAATGTTTCCTCGTTTCTTCATATTCTACAAAGCAATCTCCCTTGCCTTCAAAAAATGCTGTCTGAACCGAATCTGCAATTCTGCTTAAGGTCTCATCTTCAATATTGGTAACTACACGGTCAATAATAATAAATACCCGTTCAGATCCTTCTTCCAGTGCTACATTTTCTACTTCGCTATCTCCCAGTACATCCTCTACTTTTCTGATACCCCCATCCAGCATTACTCTTACAAAACCTTTCTGAAGTAAAACAGCCAGCTCTTCTTTCAGCGTTCTGTTATTCTGAGGATGTAAAGGACAAATAATAGTTACTGTAGACTCTACTGGTAAAGAATTAATGTAATTTACCACATCGGTTACAGTATCTTTTTTGACAATTTCTCCGGATACAGGCGAAACTGTCTTTCCTATCCGGCTAAACAACAGTTTCAGATAATCGTAAATTTCTGTTGAGGTACCTACCGTAGATCTGGGGTTAGAAGTAATAACCTTTTGCTCTATGGCTATTGCCGGAGCTATCCCTTTAATATAATCTACCTCAGGCTTATTCATTCGCCCCATAAACTGCCTTGCATACGAAGACAGACTTTCTACATATCTCCTTTGCCCCTCGGCATATAAGGTATCGAAAGCGAGCGATGATTTACCGGAACCCGACATTCCGGTAACCACTACTAATTGATTTTTGGGTATAGCTACATCTATATTTTTTAGATTATGAACTTTAGCGCCTTTTATCAGTATGTTTCTTGCTGGATCTTTTTCTTCTATCATTTGTTTGCTTCACAAATTTAAACCTTTTGCAAAGATTTGTATCTTACAAAAGTAAGGCATATAAATTTGTTTTTTTAGAATTGCTGTTTTTTTGACTAACATTTGAATGAATGATTACAACTGACAACAAGCTTAATTTCATTGCCTTGCAACTAACGAGAGAGATTTAATAATAATTAACATTTTAAATTTTGTTTTTTCTGAATTTATTATTTCATTTGGTCAAATCAAGATTAATAAATATAAAGTTTTGCCTATAGGATATACTCTTACTTAAAATTGAACATAAAAACGAAAAAGATTTTTTAAGGAGGAGATATATCATGAGCTTTAATCTAAAAACCGACCAGGAGTTAATACGACTTTATATCAAAGGTAATGAAACTGCTCTTACCGAGTTGGTTAACAGACACAAATCTAAAATATACACTTCTATATATTTATTGGTTAAAGACGAATATTTAGCCGAAGATATATTTCAGGATGCTTTCATTAAAGTGATCAATACTTTAAAGGCAGGAAAGTATAATGAAGAAGGTAAATTCTTACCTTGGGTATTACGTATAGGGCATAACCTGGTTATTGACCATTTTAGAAAACAAAAAAGATCGCCCGTTATTACCAACAGCGAAGGGTTCGATATATTTGATGTACTGGGTATTTATGACGAGAGTACCGAAGAAAAGATGATTAAAGAACAAACTTATAAAGACATCAAATCTTTAATCCACCATTTACCTTCGGACCAGAAAGAAGTACTGATTATGCGACATTTTGGCGAGCTCTCATTTAAAGAAATTGCCGATTTAACCAACGTGAGCATTAATACTGCTTTGGGCAGGATGAGATATGCTTTAAATAATCTAAGAAAAATGATAGCAGAAAAAGAGCTTTCATTAAAAGTTTAGATTTATTTGTAGCTCTTAATAATAATTTTCATCATATCTTCGTTTGTATTCTTAAACAGATCAAACAATCAGATATGATGAAAACTTCTACTATTGATAATTACGAATTACTGAACGGCGACTTTAAATGCGATGAGATGAAAGCCCTGACAGAGTACGAAAAAGAATTTTATGCTGACATTACACCGGCTTTAAATTCACTGGTAAAAAGCCCTTCGGAAGAAGCAATTTCAAGAATTTTAGATTATTCAAAGTCTTTATAAAATAAAGAGGAGAAGCCTTACACTTCTCCTCTTTATTTTATACACTTAAAGTTCTTTGTTTAAAAAACATTTGTGCTCTTAGTGTTCTTTGCGGTTCTTTAACCTATAATATTTATAAATTTTAACAGCACTCATAATTACTACGGCAAAAATAACCAAACCTATTAACCCGTACAACCAATCTATGGCACTTTTCAAAATCACGGTAAAAACTATAGCTACTAAAAAAATAGTTGCCAGTTCATTCCAAAACCGTAACTGAGTACTGGTCATTTTAAATACACCGTTTTTAAGCTGCTTAATAATAGATTGACATCTGAAATGATATAACAATAATCCAAATACAAACGTAAGTTTCACATGCATCCAGCCTACAGAAAGCAATCCCGGATTTAGGTACAGCATGGTAATACCTGCCAATACAGTTAATGCCATAGCCGGTACCGTTATAATATTCCATAGCTTAGATTCCATCATCTGAAACTGCCGCTGTAAAATCAAACGTTCATGTTCAGGTTTTTCATTAGCTTCTGTATGATAAATGAACAAGCGCACAATATAAAATAGTCCGGCCATCCAACTGACCATAAAAATAATATGAATGGCTAAAACATATCTATACATTTCTCAGTTTTTCATCTATTTAAGGCACATTTGCCTGTTTCTATAATCTTTAATAAACTGCAAAAATTTATTATTGCTGTACCAAAAAGTCCCTCTCTTTGGGAGAAGGATTTAGGGTGAGGCCTTTAATATCTAAATTCTTTAATTAACTCTACTGCGTATTTCACATTATCAAAAGGAATATCCGGCATAATACCATGTCCCAGGTTAAATATAAACCCTTTCTCGCCTCTCATACGCTCTATTATCCTCAACACTTTCTCCTTAATAACTTTTTTATCAGCATATAAAACAAATGGGTCCAGATTTCCCTGTATAGCCATTCCCTGAGGTAAACTTTGTTTTACATTTCTGATATCAGCATTCCAATCTATAGAAACCACATCAGGTTTTGCCTCAGCCATTAGAGGTGCAAATACAGAGCTTCCTTTACAGAAAGAAATCACAGGAACTACTCTATTCAATCTTGAGATAATATTTTTGATATAATAATGAGAAAAATCCTTATAATCATCCCAACTTAAAGCCAAAGCCCAGCTATCAAAAATTTGTATAGCATTTACTCCAGCCGCAATCTGCATATTTAGATAATCTACAGTAACATCTGCAATTTTCTCTAATAACTTATGCGCAACCGCTGGTTGGTTGTTCATAAACAATTTAGTTTTCTTAAAATCTTTTGATGAACCTCCCTCTACCAAATAACTCATTACTGTAAACGGAGCACCTGCAAATCCTATTAACGGGATCTGTTTATCGCCCAGTTTTGCTAAACGTTCTTGAATAACTTTGATGGCATCTGCTACATATCGCAGGTTATCCAAACAATTTACTTCCAAAGCATCTACATCCCTGCTATTCTCTATCGGATTAGAAAATTTAGGACCAACACCTTGCTCAAAACTCAACTTTCCGCCCATGGCTTCACCGGTAACCAGGATATCTGAAAATAAAATAGCTGCATCTATCCCCAATAAGTCTACAGGTAACATAGTTACATCTGCGGCTATTTCCGGAGTTTTACACATTTCAAGAAAAGAATACTTATTCTTGATTTCCCAATACTCGGGCATAAATCGTCCTGCCTGACGCATCATCCAAACTGGTGGACGTTCTGTTTCCTCTGATAAAGTGGCTTTGATAAATAATGAATTCTTCATTTAAATTTTCTTTAACTCCTTCTCTATATTTTCAACAATATGTTTTTGCCTTGGCGTTAAAGGCAGATTTTCTGTTTCTGCCAACCAGGCCAATCCTTTTTCTTTATTTCTTGATTTAAGGGAAATATTTGCCAGGTGCAGCAAACAAGCTATAATATCTCCTTTTCGTAACCCTAAAAAAGCAGCCCGGCTAAAATGCTCTTCTGCTTCTTCATAATCCATCTCTTTTAAAGCAATATTACCCAATATAAACTCATAATACGGCAATCTTCTCTTGCTCAGTGAAGATGGATTTTTAATAGAATACAAAAGCTCTTTAGACTTTTGATAATCGCCATTCTTATAACAACGGGCAGCAAGTACTACCGTTCCCTCTTTGTAATACCCCCAAATAACATAGCCTATGAAAAAAGCTGCCAGGAGCGATATTTCATAGACTTGATAATAAAAAGCCAGAATTCCGGCTAATGCTAATAAAAAACAGACTAATCCCCTTGCCTTATTGGTAAACATTAACTAGCGTCTGTAAATTTATAACCCACACCTCTGATTGAATGGAAATAGATTGGATTTTTTTGATCAGGCTCAAAATATTTCCTAAAAGTAAGGATAAAGTTATCTATAGTTCTTGTAGATGGGTAAACATCATAATTCCAAACAGTTTCCAAAATTTGCTCTCTGGAAACAGCCTCATTTTTACGCTCTATCAACAACTTCAATAGCATAGTTTCCTTTTTTGTCAAAGGCGTAATAGTTCCATCTTCGTTTTTAAGCTCAAAAGAATTAAAGTAAATGGTTTTCTCTCCAATCTTGTATGAATTCAGTTCCTTTAATTCTTCACCTTTCATACTTCTTTTAATCAGGTTATTAACCCTCAAAATAAGTTCTTCCAGATTAAAAGGTTTAGTCAGATAGTCGTCTGCTCCCTTTTTCAGTCCGGTAATTCTGTCTTCCGATGTATTTTTTGCCGTTAAAAACATAATAGGAACCTCAGTATTTTCCAATCTGATAGTTTCTGCCACCTGAAAACCATCTATCTCCGGAACCATTACATCCAGAATTACCAGATTAAACTTCTCTTCCTTAAAAACCTTAAGTGCTTTTTTACCGTCTGTAACAGCTCTTACAAAAAAACCTTCCATTTCAAGGTTCAGTTTAATGGCTTCAAGAAGATGCTCTTCATCTTCCATCAATAAAATTCTTTGTTTATTTATCATGGCAATTAGTTTTTAGCCTAAAAGAACCTCAAAAATAGTTCCCTTTGGTTTATTGTCCTTAACTTTTATTTGTGCCTGGTGATAGTCTAACACCTGCTTCACAATAAACAACCCCAAACCAGTGCCTTTAGTTTTGCGAGTTTCCTCGCTTCCTACTCTATAAAATCTATTAAATACTTTTGGTTTCTCTTCATCCGGAATCCCCATACCTAAATCAGCTACCTTAAAGCTCACCTTTCCACTTTCTATTTTTTCTACACTTACGTGAATAGGATCGCAACCAGAAGAATATTTTACCGCATTTTCTATCAGATTAGTAACTACCGCTCCTAAAGAGAACTTATCTCCCGTCACATATATATCTGGTTGTATATGCGTTACCAAAGCATCTTTACTACAAACATGGATTTGCAAACGTCCTACAACTTTCTCTACCAGATCAGAAAAATTAAAACTTTCCTTTGGGAAAGAATAAGAATTGTTCTCTATTTTAGACGCCAACAGCATATTCTCAACCATATCATCCAGCCGCTCTATATCTAATAAAGACTTTCTGATAAAATTACGTTGAGTTTCAACATCTAAATCACGCTTAATAATAGTCTGTAAATACAATTTTATGGATGCCAACGGAGATTTCAATTCATGTGTAACAGACAAAAGAAAATTCTTTTTCTGATCATTCATTTTCTTTTCTCTGTTAAATGCTTTATGTAGTGTATACGCTCCAAAAGCCATCAAAGATAAAAACACAACACCCTCTCCTACAATCATCCATTTTCTTATCGGATTAAAAGCAATCAGTAAAGTTGCCCACCAGAATAGTTGAGCTATAACGTAAAAAACAATGATGTAGAATATAGTAAGCGGTCTCATTTTAAGCTTTTTTAAAAACGATATCTAAGGCCTCAAATATTGATCTTTTAACTTTTTCCAGCTCAGTTTTATTGTGTTCCGAAGAAATAAAACCAACCTCATAGCCCGAAGGACCAAAATAAATTCCTCTGTTCAATAGTTCACGATGCAATACCTTAAACTTTTCCATTCCAGCAGCATCAACATCATCCGCAGACTGTATTTTATCTTTATCTGTAAATGAAATCCAGAAGATAGACCCAATTTGAAATACCTTCAGTTTATAATTTTTTGCACTTGCATAACGTTGAATAGACTCCGCAAACTCAGCTGTTTTAGCGTTCAACTCTTTATAAAAGCCCGATTTCAGTAACTCTGTTAACTGAGCAATACCTGCAGCCATGGCTACCGGATTTCCGGACAAAGTCCCTGCCTGATAAACACCTCCTTCCGGAGAAATATGTGACATGATTTCTCCCGAAGAAGCATAAGCTCCAACAGGCAATCCGCCACCTATAATTTTTCCGTAAGTAATAATATCTGGCTGAATTCCATAATATCCCGAAGCTCCTTCAAAACCTACTCTAAAACCAGAAATAACCTCATCAAAAATAAGAAGGGCACTGTTTGATCTTGTTATTTCTCTTAAAAATTCAAGATATTCCTTATCCTGCAACAACAAACCATTATTGGCCGGAATAGGCTCAATAATAACGGCAGCTATTTCATTTTTAAATTGTTCAAACGCCTTTGTTACAGCATCCCTGTCATTTAAAGGAACCACAATAGTTTCAGCAGCAAAAGATTTAGGAATACCTGCAGATGAAGTTTCACCAAAAGTAACCAATCCAGAGCCTGCCTTTACCAGTAAAGAGTCCGAATGCCCGTGATAACATCCTTCAAATTTAATAATCTTATCGCGCCCGGTAACACCCCTGGCTAAACGCAAAGCAGACATTACCGCTTCTGTTCCAGAACTGGTAAATCTAATCTTTTGGATATATTGATTATTGCTGATAATAAGTTCTGCCAATTCATTCTCTAATGCCGTTGGGGCACCAAAAGACATTCCATTTTGCATCACCTCTACTACTTTTTCTCTTACTTTAGGATGATTATGTCCTAATATCAAAGGCCCCCAGGATGCACAAAAATCCACAAATTTATTTCCGTCAGCATCCCATAGATAACAACCATCTCCTTTTTCGATAAACAACGGAGTTCCATAAACAGACTTAAAAGCCCTTACCGGAGAATTTACCCCTCCAGGAAAATAGCTTTTTGCTTTTTCATACAATGCAGCAGATTTTTCTCTGATAATATCAGGTTTCTCTCCATATTGCGTAGCGTTATCTTCTTCACTTCCCGCCAGAATTTTTTTAATCGAATCAAACATGGTATCTAAATTGAAACTGTTCTAAAATATTTTTATATCCAACCTTTTTGCAATACTTCCTTAGCGTGGTAAGTCAGTATAACATCTGCTCCGGCACGTTTTATCCCCATCAAAACCTCTGTAATAGCCTTTTGTTCATCTAGCCAACCATTCTGGATGGCTGCTTTTACCATGGCATATTCTCCGCTAACATTATAAGCGGCAATAGGTAAGTCAAAATTATCTTTTAAGGTTTTAATAACATCCAGATAAGGTAAAGCTGGTTTCACCATTAAAAAATCCGCACCTTCTTCAACGTCCAATGCCCCCTCTATTAATGCCTCCTTTTGGTTAGCAGGATTCATCTGATACGTTTTTTTATCTCCAAATTTTGGGGCCGATTCCAACGCATCTCTAAATGGCCCGTAAAAAGCGCTGGCATATTTTGCCGTATAGGACATAATAGAAACATGGGTAAAACCTTCTCTATCCAAAGCTTCTCTGATATAACCTACCCTTCCATCCATCATATCAGACGGAGCAATAATATCAGCACCAGCCTCAGCTTGCGCTAAAGACATTCTCGCCAAAATCTCCAACGTTTCATCATTCAATATTTCACCATCTTTCACCAGACCATCATGCCCATCAGAACTGTAAGGGTCCATAGCAACGTCCGTAATAACACAAGCTTCTGGAAAATACTTTTTAACCTCCCTGATTGCTTTTAAATAAAGTCCGTTTTTATTTAAGCTCTCAGAGGCTGTTTTATCTTTAAGCGATTCTTCAATATTTGGAAATAAATCAAAAGCTTTAAGTCCCAGATTCATACAATCTTCAACCTCTTTTAACAGAAGATCTATAGAATATCTATATATACCAGGCATAGAAGAAACCTCTGTTTTCTTACTTTGCCCATCTATAATAAATAAAGGAAAAATTAAATCCGATGCTCTCAGATGGTTTTCCTGTATCATATCCCTAATCACTTGAGATTTTCTATTTCTCCTTGGTCTGCTTAACATATCACTCTAGTTTAAAGATTCTTCTATATCTATCCCAAATACAGCTTCCGCCAAGCCTATTTCATCCGGCGAGGCAGGCAGTATATAGGATGTAACGCCAATATCTTCTAATTTTTTCCCCGTAGAAGCCCCTATAGCAACTATTTTTTGCTCAGGTTCCAATAAATTATTATTAAAATAAGCTTCTACATTAGATGGACTTGTAAATACCAGAACATCAGCAAAGCTCTTATCTACATCATCCAGCAAAATAGTTTCGTAAATAATAAGTTCGCTAATTACAGTATCCGGAGAAAGTCCCTTCATAATGCTTCTCAATGAATCTTTCGCTAACGGAAAAAGCACATTGGTTCCATTAGCCACCGCTGCAAACTCTTCAGCCACATCAGCTGTATCACTACTTTCGCCTACAAAATCCACAGTCTTTCCTAAGCTTCTTAAAGCATCCTCAGATCCACGACCAACTACTCCAAATTTCACATGTTTAGGCAGTATCGGATCCAATTGAAAAAAATAGTCTATACCATTTTTACTACTGAAAAAAATCCAGTCAACATGTTTAAATATATAAGAATCTATTTTATGTATAGTAGCCACGGTTTTAATAAGCGATCGAGCATCTATTT
Source organism: Pseudopedobacter beijingensis (assembly GCF_042678145.1). Taxonomy (NCBI): domain Bacteria; kingdom Pseudomonadati; phylum Bacteroidota; class Sphingobacteriia; order Sphingobacteriales; family Sphingobacteriaceae; genus Pseudopedobacter; species Pseudopedobacter beijingensis. The sequence goes on from NZ_JBHUDG010000013.1 coordinate 98,516, forward strand.
CTATTTCATGTTTACCCAACGCTCTGGAAAAATAACTATGTTCAGTCAGCTCTCTCGAGATGAAAACCTTTTTAGGAAATTTTCTCTTCTCCATATCAAACTTCTCAACAATATACTCCGCTAACCCTTCAGTTTTCTCAGATTCCACATAAAGTCTATCCACAAACTCCTCCGCTGTAGCAGCCTTTCCCGTCCACACCTTAAAAAGACCATCTTCTTTTTTACAGTAACTACCTAAAGGCATATGACATCCACCCTGAAAAAGATTAAGTACTTTCCGCTCTACCCCTATACACTCGGCTACATCTTCATCATTCACAACCTTTTTTAAAATAGCATCCAGTTCTTCATCGTTTTCCCGAATCTGAACAGCCAGTACACCTTGAGCAGGAGCAGGAATCATCTCAGCAAGGGGCTCAATAGTCTCTATATGAAATTCAGACAAATCGAGGTTTAACCTGCTTATTCCCGCTTTAGCCAGAACAATCGCATCATAATTTTCATCTCTCAACTTTTGGATACGGGTAATCACATTTCCTCTTAAATCTTCAAACTCCAGATCAGGTCGTACAGATAGTATCTGAGATTGTCTTCTATTAGAAGAAGTTCCCACCAACCCATTATGCTTTACCGAAAGTTTTTTAGAAGTATCAGTACAGTCTTTTAAAATTAATAAAACCTCTGATGGATCCTCTCTTTCCGAAACAGCAGATATAATTAACCCAGGAGGATTTTCTGTAGGTAAATCTTTATGTGAGTGTACAGCCAGATCAATATCACCAGCCAACAAATGTTCTTCTAATTCTTTAGTAAAAAAACCTTTTCCTTCCAACTTGTCCAGTCTCAGGTTTAGGATGTTGTCTCCTTGGGTTTTGATAACTTTGATTTCGGTTTTATAACCAGCTTCTTCTAGCCGAGCAGCAATGTGGTTTGCCTGCCATAATGCGAGGTCGCTGCCTCTTGTCCCAATTATAAATGTTCTATCCAATGACTTAAAGTGTTTCCAGTAAATTTAATCAATAGGAAGGTTAAAAAAAAGATATTCAAGATTAAGAGTTCTGCACCAATATATCTTTCGCCATTACCATGGGAACACTAATATATTTTTTCTCCATATAGGTCATTACCTTCTCCAGCAAATCACGAGAATTAGGATCCAGAGAACTAATTTCCTCAGCAAAAACCTGATTCAAGGCTCTTTCCCTTATTTCTTTTATTTTTTCAGGAACCTCTCTCATTGCAATTTCCACCCTACGTTGCTTTAATACAGACCTGAACTCTCTGATATTCTGCTCTATAATAGCTTCCCCATTAATTAATTCCTGATAGCGTTCCTTCATGTTTTGATCCGCAATATCCTGCAAAGTCTTAACATCAATATACTCAACATTAAAAGTACGTACTACCTCCTCACTGATATCATTTGGGATTGCTAAATCCACAATAACCTTCTTATCAGTATCCCCATTTAAAAGTGATTCGTAAAGCTCTCGCTCTACAATACTTGTATTAGCACCCGTACAAGTGATAATAACATCAAACCCTTCTTTATAATTAGCTAACTCTTCAAGCTTATAAGCCTTCCCTCCTAAATCTTTAGCAAGAGATTCCGCTTTACTTAAAGTCCTGTTAAAAACAGAAAAATTATGATATTTATGTTTCTTTAGATATTTAGCAAAATTCTGATTAGTTTCTCCCGCCCCTATAATAAGAATACGGCTATTAGGATTAATCTTACAGCTTTTTAATTTCCGGTAAGCTATAGAAACAACAGAAATAGGGTTTCTGCTAATATTAGTATAGGTGTAAATCTCCTTTGCAGTCTTTACTACCCTATCCATAATAACCCTTAAAAAATCTCCGGTATACCCTCTCTTTTTAGAGTCCTCATAAGCTTTTCTAACCTGAGCTAGAATTTCCTTTTCACCAACAACCAAGCTTTCTAAAGAGCTTGACACTCGCATCAAATGGTTCAATGCGTCTTCTTCTTCATAAATATTACAATGCTCCACCATAGAATGCACATGTTGAGGAGGAACTTTATGAGTGTGAAAAGACTGGATAAAATCAGAAACAAATTCCTTTGTTATGCTATCCTTTTCAGAAGTAAATACAAACTCTACACGGTTACAAGTCGAAAGATAAAATATCTCAGGGATATCAAACTTATTTTTTATAAAAGTAAGGACACCATCAATAGCCTCATTACACAAAACCAAACAGCCCAATTTATCCAGTTCAATGTGTTTATGTGTAAATGCTATAACTTTTAAGGTCTTCAATTAGATAATATTTAAATCACTACAAAAGTACTCCAGTAATATCAATCATGTGTCAATCCTTTGTCAATTTGGAAGTATTAAAAACATCCAAAAATCTGCTTTAAAATAAAATTAAAGCAGATTTGTCAGTTATAAAATGACACAAATCATATAATAAAAAAACAATCGCTACAAGGTTTACGCACTTATAATTTTTAATAACATTAAAAATAAGATTTTATATAGTAATATAATACAAACCTTGGACACATATCGTTCATACAAATTCTTTCTATATATTTATAAAAGACAAAAGTCTAGTCTCCTTTATATAACAAAGTAATTTTAGAATTCCGGGTTGAGGAATAGTTTTATTCATTATTAATCCCAGTATCTCCTCTTTGCTCTTATAAAGTCTCCTAAGAGAGCCCTTTATCTTCGTATGATACATTATCAAACCATGCGATCCTTTAATAAGTCGTGGTATTATTCTTTCAAATTTCGGGGGATCGCTGCAATAGCTTTCAAACAAATAAGGGCCGGTAAGCATGAAGCTTCCGGCCCTCTTTAAGGTTCGGCACCGACCTACTCTCCCACGTGTTACCGCAGTACCATCGGCTCTGGCGG
>NZ_JBHUDG010000014.1:0-64353 GCF_042678145.1 Pseudopedobacter beijingensis
GCTGACTTCTCTTTATGGCTAAACTCGTAACCTAAGAGATATCCCTCGGTAAGGTAAATACCCTTCAATCTACACCTGCTGAATCTACATGTTTGAGCTTGGGGTTATCGTAGGACTTCGATGTGCTGTGCCATCTCATCCACTCAAACATGCCTCTTATCCAGTTTTTGTTCGTCAGGGCAGATCTTTGCAGTCTCGCTTACTTCAGTGCTTCGCTCACGCAAATCCACCTTGCGGCTTGCTAATTCTTCCAGGCGTGACCCCAGCGAATAAGGGACTTGCACCCTCTGGGCTGTTCTTCAACTTATTGAAAAACTTTTATTTATATTTACCATTCAAGGCGCACACACAGGCTTCAAGCTATAGCGGCTGAACTACTGTTTGCAATGCAGGTGCTTTCTACATATTTTAGTGCTAAGGCAGGTGACGTGGAAGTAATCCGCTACAGCTCAAAGCCCTAAACGTTATGTGATATTTTACGACAACAATTCGTCAAAAAAAGAAAGAATTAAAACTTAACAAACAATTGATAATGATTGACAAGAATATTCTTGCTACAAAAGTTATAGAATCAGGAGGAAAACTTTCTGTTAAAAGTGCTTTGAATCCGATTCTTTGGCTATGTGCTATTATTTCGATTCCAAGCTTAGTAATTGCAGTTTGGGGATTTAATGAACCTCCAACCTGGCTAATTGGATTAATTATTGGTCCTGTATTCATTGCTTTACTAGGTTTTTTATTTCTTCTATTTTTCGATAGAGATAAATTGCAATCTGAAGAATATCAGCTAAAAAAGCGTTCGTTGGAATTAATTCAGGAAAAGGGACAATCAGAACCCAATTTGATTGACACTCAATTTGATGATTTAGATTTAACAGAAAACAACGAATTTATACAAATAAAAGAAAACAAAAACAAGCAATGAGAAAGGCATATTTATTTGTTTATTCAAATGACTTAGGTACTAGAGAAAACGTAAAAAATGCTGTTGACTCTATTGAAGATATATTGTTATGGAGATATGATTTACCTAATACATTCTATATAATTTCTGAAAGTTCTGCAAATGAAATTTCGAAGCAAATACGGGAAAAATTAGGAGACAAAAGGTTTATTATTACTGAAATATCAACAAATAAGCAAGGATGGTTACCCAGAAAAAGTTGGGATTTAATTAATAATAAAAATAGAGAATAAAAAACATCACATAATAAGCGTTTGGCTCAATGGCCCCCATTTGGCGCAAGAATGAAGAAAGGATTAAAGCGGGCAAATGCTTCTTGTGCCATTTGAAACAATATCAACAGATGAGCAGGAATAGAGGCAATTAAAATAGATCCAATAGTATGTTAGGAGAAAGAACAAAGGCATAAGTAGCCATAGCACAGGCTTCATACTTGCACCAAACAAGGGAGATATATTCAAATAAATGGAAAAAATAACCGTACATAACAGCAAATTTGCACAAAAATGGCAAAACCAGGCAGGCCAAATAAATCAAATCCACGAGTTGACAACCTTTCATATGACATTCGAGACGGCAACAACGAAAATGTAAAAAAACTTTTATCTGAAGTTGGTATTGACGCATTGGATGGTTATCAAAGGACATCGTTAATTTGGACAGCATTTTATAATAATATGGTACTTTTAAAGTGGCTTATAGACAACGGTGCAAACATAAATCACCAAGACAGGAACGGGTTTTCGGCACTACATTTTGCAGTGAAAGAACAACGTTTTGACGCAATAGAAATATTGATAAAAAATAAAGCAGATCTCGAACTAAAGGACAGTAACGGAAACACACCGCTTATGGACGCTATCTTTAATTCAAAAGGTGACTACAAAATTGTTGCATTATTCATTGACTCTGGAGCAAATCCGGACAACGTAAATAATCACGAAATAACACCAAGACTTTTAGCAGAATCAATGGCAGGATTTGACTATAATTTACCGAAAGAAAAATGACAAGACAACTCGTTATCGACATTATTTTCAAGGATAGCTTGAGAAGCTGCAAACTATTACCGGACGGAGTCCTCTGTTTCATAAAAACATTTAAGTCATCCGTTGGAAGACCTTAAACGCGGAAGAAATGACTCAAGTAGAACTTGAAAATATAAAAAGAAAAAACATGAGCAAAATAATCTTTGATAGCGGAATTTCACTTGATGGTTTTTTCGCAGGCGACAATAGAAGTCCTAAAAACCCTATGGGTGGGGTTTCAGGACAAATTCATTCTTGGATGTTAAATCAAAAAGCATTTTGGGATTACTTAGGGTTTGATGGCGGTAAAGAAGACGGCCCTGATGGTAAATACATCAGAGAGACTATTAACAGGACTGGTGCCTTCATTATGGGAAAAAGAATGTTTGAAGAAGGAGAAGTCAGTTGGCCAAATGACCTATACAAAGCAGACGTTTATGTATTAACACACGAAATAAGAGAACCTTGGATTCAAGAAGGCACAACAACTTTTTACTTCATCAATGACGGAATTAAAAGTGCATTAGAGAAAGCAAGACAATCGGCACAAGGAAAAGACATAAGAATACAAGGTGGTGCAAACACAATCCAACAATTTTTGAATGCAGGTCTGGTAGACGAGTTTTTCATTCATATTGCTCCTGTTTTTTTAGGTAGTGGTATCCGTCTGTTTGACGGCATTGACAAAGACAAATATGATTTACAAATTGTCGAAGTCATACCATCAAACCTAACAACCCATTTAAGATATAAACTGACCAAAAAATAAAATAACAAACCACTATATGCTATTTACAACCTGTTGACTGAAATATAGGCTCAACAGTAATACTACTTACTAAATTGATTTCAAGGAACTCTAAACCCTGAGTTCCATCCAGAAACTACCCCGCTCCGATACAATATTTTAAACATTAGGCTTTCCTATTGTCAGAACCAAGGATTATATCAGGATTAGCAGAGTACATCGATTTTGGTTTTATAGAACAAAAGGTTCAGTGAAATCTTTCAATCTTTTAAATCAGTGGTTCAGACAAGTATAAGCAAAGCTTTGTCAATGTATATTTGCCATGCCAGCGGCTTCTTCCTATTACCGATCCGAATTTGCCAAGCACATTGCCAAGACTCCTTTTCTGTAAACTCCCATAACATTTATTTTTAGTTTAACAATGCGGACTCCTTCGGTGGTGTCCATTTAAACCAAACATAGCCCCTACTGCCCTGCAACTAAAATTTTGACCTCTTTTAGGCTGTTTTGGACTACTTTGACCTCTTTAGAGCTAATTAACTTCGGTTAATAATGGAAAATAAATATACAAATGCTGGCACAAGGAACTCATCTGGATAATATGAGATAAGGGCTTGCCTAAGTATTTCTATACTATGGCTATACTATTTGTATACTGTTTCTTTACTAAAACAGAGATAAATGCCTATACAATGGGTATAAAAAGAGTACAGGATAGGTATAGCAGGTGTATAGCAATAGTATTGCAATACTATCCCTCATATAAACAATAGNGTAGGTATACAAACAGTATAGGATAAGTATACAATAGGTAAAGGATGGGTAAACAATAAGTATAGAAAAAACAGGGTATTGATGGTAAAAAACACTCAATTCGCCCTATTTCATAGAAAAGTAAAGGGAGTATACTTGTTGTGATTTATTCTTTAACGTATTTTATCCTGTGAGATAAAACGAAATTTTAATATAATATCCTAAACACCCGCACACCACAACAACAATTATTCTATTTAAGAAGGTACAAAAGTTTGCAAAATACAACAGTACTTTTTGATGATTGATAAAAATTATATATTTAATAAATATGTCTGGGTTTATGAGACATACACAACCTGATGGGGTTATGTATGGGCAAGTATGTGAGACATATAAATAAGTTATGCGTCACTTTAAGAAACATCCAGCGTAAATGAACTACCAAACTTTTGAGCCACATACAGACTTGAAGTCAATCGTAAAGTACTATTGGACTTTGGAAGTTTCTGCCGACTATACACCAAAACGGCAACAAATTATTCCCGATGGTTGTATTGAAATGGCTTTTAACATTGGAGACGATATTAAACGGATTGTTTCAGAAAATGAATTTATCATACATCCTTGTGCAATGGTCTTAGGACAACGAACCAAGTCGTTTGACATTGAGCCAACAGGCTATGTAAACTCTTTTGCTATTTGCTTTTTCCCTTACGGCTTTGCCAACTTTATAGACACGCCAATAAAAAGCCTGACAGACAAAGAAACACCAATCGAATTCCTTTTTGGGAAAAGTACGGCTGACAACTTAGAACAAAAGATGAGACAAGCAACAGACACGAAAGAGAGGATTGAAGTCATTGAAAATTTTCTGCTGAGTAAACTAAATGAACAAAGAACAATCGAAAATATTGTAAAATCTACCATTGAAACACTCATTGAAACGAACGGAAATACTTCCATAAAGGGTATGTTGAATAACGATTTAGCAAAAAGAAGACAACTTGAGCGAACCTTTTCTAAACAAATTGGTCTTAGCCCAAAGCAGTTGGGAAAGGTAATCCGATTGCAAGCTGCGTTGAATTTGCTTTTAAACCAAGAAGAAGATAATTTAACGCATATTGCTTACGAAAGCGGTTATTATGACCAAGCCCATTTTATAAGGGACTTCAAGGAATTTATCGGAACAAACCCAAACGTCTTTTTGAAAAACGAAAAAATGGCTCTTTCAACTTTATTTTATAGCTGATTTCTGTTGTCGCATTTGTACAATTTTTCGGAGTTGATTAAAATTATTTTTGCCTGAAACTTAATCCTATGAAGAATGGCAATGAACAATATTCTAATATCAACACTGTTTTGGGGATTTTCCTTTACCTCTTGCATAAATCCCAACAAACAAACTCAAGAAACCTCTACAAAAGACACAATCACAAATTCAAAATCAGTCAATATGAACAGTTACATTTCAATGTTTGAAATCCCGGCAGCGGATATTACGAGAGCAATAAATTTTTATCAAACCCTATTAGACATTAAAATTGAAAAAATGGATATAGAGGAAATGAAAATGGGAATTTTGCCCTACGAGGGGCAAATGGTAACGGGAGTTATCATTCAAGCAGACGGATACAAACCTTCTGCCAATGGTGTTACAATATATTTGAACGCAGGAGACAACCTACAAACGACACTTGACAAAGTAGAGAACAATGGCGGAAAAATTCTTGTTCAAAAAACCGCCCATGCAGACGAGAGTGGTTTTTTCGCCATATTTCTTGATACCGAAGGAAACAAAATGGCTCTCAACTCACCAAACTAAAGAAGAAACATAGAAGAGCGAACGCATAACAAGGGTAACTGTTGCACAACTCCTATTTTTTTTAAAAAACACAAAATATAGCCCTCGTTTAAGCCTTTTTAAGCGAGGTTTCTTTTTTAGAAGTGCATCTTATCATAAAGTGGCTTATGGATGCTATCATCCAGCTTCTTGAAACGGCAGACCTTGCCACAACATTCTTCTCGCAATGGGCAATGCCTACAATCCTTTTCACTACTACGATAAATATGCTTGGAATAGCCCTTACTATCGGTTTTAGTCCCTTTAAACAGAAGGATTGCTCGATTCCCGCCCTCTTTATGACATTCATATTGATTAAGAACAGTATTATAACTAAAACCTGGTCTTTCGGGTTTATACTGATCAAAATTAGGGATCCAGGCATCTATGTTTTTGTCTTCCAGATATTGTAAAGCCTCATCGCTACTGTAACCTGCATCGGCAATAACTTCGTACAAAGCCATTTCATGATCTTGAAAATTACTAATTGTTTGGTCTAATATCTCATGTAGGATAGCGCTGTCCTTACTACCCGCTGTGCTCGCACAAGCTCCGGTGATGACATGATGGGAATCGTCTACAGATAATTGACCTGCATAGTTCAACTGACGGGGTTTTCCGGACTTGGTAGAAATTTTAGAATCGGGATCCGTGGGTGAATAATGCGTGTGGTTGCTCAGGTATTTGGGACGGATTTCCTCTCCCTCCTCATCTTTGCGCTGGCTTTTAGTATTGCCGGGCATATCTTTATAGACTTCCTGTTTCCATTCATGGTGACGCTCTACTAACTTTTTCCTTTCGCTCGTTACTTTATATTCGCTGTTTTCCTCCAGTTCGTCCACAAAGGCAGAGGCGTCTTCCAAAACCTCTTTTTCCAACAGGCTGTCCATGCTCGCATTGGCTTTGATAAAAGCTGAATCTACCGCCTGACGCTTACCACGAACCATTCCCTTTTCGAGACAAAGAGATAGAACTTTGCGGAAAAGACTCAAGAAAACAACTTCGCCATATAGTTTCCTCGTTCTGGAAATCGTAGAATGCCAAGGCAACTCCTCATTCAGATCATAACCTAAGAACAAGCGGACATCCAAACAATTGTTGCAATAACGTAGCAAGGCCCTATCGCTGTTGATATTGTTCAGGTAACCTACCAATAAAATCTTGAAAAACACGATAGGATCTATACTTTCCTGACCTTCTTTACCGTAATAGGTGGTTGTGGCTTTATAGAGAAAATTCAAGTTCAATTGATCGTTTATCTGTCGATAAAAATTATCCAATGGAACCAAACGATCTAAGCTTAATTCATAAAAAAGTTGGGGAGAAAAAACTTTGCAACCTTGCATACAGAAAGATACACTTTTTATGCTATTTTAGAGTTGTGCAACAGCCACAGGGGTTTTGCAAAAGAGCGGGCCGACAGTTATGTCCTCAACATTTTTTCATTAATTTAGCTGTGTGCAGAGGCTCAACTGAAGTGCATAAATTTCCCGCCACTTCGCAAAACCCCGAACCGTCACCTATAATTTAACGAACTCCGGATGAAACCATTACTGTTTTTTATTATTCTGCTTGTTACATCGACAAAAGTAAAGAGTCAAGCAACCAGGGACTTTACTTGCAATTCAATTCAAGAAAAAAACTTTATTTGACAGTGTAGTCAATTTAACGCCAGAATACAATCCCAAAGGATTTTTTTTGGTTAATAATGGTGTTTACGACTTTGTTATTGACGGCAAAAAATATTTCCAATCCATTTTGCTAAAGATAGAAAAAGACAAGTTTTACATTTCAAGGAATTGGGAGTCTGGAAAAGAAGAAGAAAAAATCATTGATACGCTAAGGTTTTCTGTCGACCAAAAAATACAAGTTAGGTTGGTTTCTATTAACAACGGTGTTGGCGGGATTCCGTTTCGGACTAAAACTGAAGATTATATTGTTTCAACCGTTTTAGCTGACCAATACTGCAAGTTGAAACACGTTAAGATTAACAGTAAAGAAAGTATTTATTTGGGACACTTTTATTTTACAGCTTATGGACTTAAGGAAATTAAGATGGTAAAAGGAAAACCTTACTTTGTTGAACCTAGAGGAGAATATCTAATGCGTAGAAATTAGATAAGAAAACTATAAAAGCCATAAAACCGACCTATGAGAGAATTTAGTCAAGAAGAAATTGTAAAATACTTCATTATAGCATATTACTTGTTTCTCTTGTCAGGTCGTGAAATAATGGATATAGAAACTCCTCATACCACTAACAGAAAATGTAAATCCTCAACTCTCCGGTAAATAGAATGACTAAAATAAATTTTCAGGTATTACTACCGAACGACCAGACGAACTTCGAACTTATTGCCGACTGGTATTTAAGCGAATGGCAAATTCCTAGGGACAAAACAATTCAACGACTGCAAACCATTACAGCAGATCCTTCGCAATTCCAAATTTTACTAACCCTTAACGGCTCTCCTGTTTCTACAGGTGGACTTTACGATTACGTTGGATTGCTTGACAAAGAACCGAGACTTAAAATCCACAAACATTGGTTAGCTCTTGTTTATACTATCCCAGACAAAAGACATCAAGGCTATGGGGCATTAATTTGTAAGCATATCCAGGATATATCAAAAAAATCAGGGATTGAAACAATCTATTTATTCACCGACACAGCAGAACAACTATACAAACGGCTTGGCTGGTCTGAAATGGAACGGATAAATATAGGCGAACGAAATGTGGTAATCATGAAAAAAGTCTTACTAAATGACAACAGAGAATAAAACACGATATCGGCTTTAAAGCAATTAAACATATCCATTTGCAAGGAAGACTTTATGTATATTAGCAAAGCTGAATATTTCCATTCTGGCAAGTTTGAGAACCAGAGATAAGGCTAAAGCCAGACTTGTGCTGTATTATTATACTAGCCCAAAGATTCCCCCGCCCTACCCTTTTTCAAATGACTTGAACCGGCAGAGCAATTCAACAAACCAAAACGAAATAACAAAAAAATGAAAACATTAGTACAAGTTTTAGCCAGTAGCCAATCCTTATTTTTTAATATAGCCAGAATATCCATTTTGATAGTAATGGTATGGATAGGCGGACTCAAAGCTTTTCAATATGAAGCAGATGGAATTGTTCCATTTGTAGCCAATAGTCCCTTAATGTCTTTTTTCTATGGAAAAGAAACACCTGAATATAAAGAATATAAAAATCCAGAAGGAAAAACTATTCAGAAAAACATTGATTGGCATCAACAAAACAGAACTTACACTTTTGCCTATGGTCTGGGGGTTGTAATCGTAATCATAGGGGTATTAACATTTTTAGGAATTTGGTTTCCTAAAACAGGATTATTAGGAGGGCTACTTACTTTTGTAATGTCATTAGTAACATTATCATTTTTAATAACCACTCCCGAAGTGTATGTTCCAAACCTGGGAGGAGATTTTCCTACGCCACAATATGGTTTTCCGTATTTATCAGGAGCAGGAAGATTAGTTCTGAAAGATGTTATAATGATGGCCACCGGATTAATCTGTGCTTCTGATTGTGCCAAAAGAATACTAAGAGCAAGTATGCATGAAAACTAGCAAAATAAGCGCTTTATAACGGTCCTGAAAGTTTTGTAGAAGTCATCACTTAATTGTATCATACAAGCTCAGGCATTCCTTTCTCAAAAAATCTGAGCCTGTAGAGTTATATTCTCTACCCGAAAATTCATTTTAAACAAGCAACTAAACCAAGATCTGTTTAAGTTTTTTTATTCATTTTTCATTTTGTTAGGATAACTAACTATATTTGATATAGCAATAATGCTAAATAACGATTAAACATTTTAAGCAAATGACAAAATCAGTTTTTTATCACGCAGGTTGCCCTGTTTGCGTAAGCGCAGAACAAGACATTATTAACCTTATTGGTGCAGACAATGTGGAAGTGGTTCATGTTGGTAAAACACGGGACAGAATTGAAGAAGCGGAAAAAGCAGGTGTACAATCTGTTCCCGCATTGGTTACACCAAATGGTAATGTACTACACATCAACTTTGGGGCATCTATGGCGGATGTAAAGGGTTAAAAATTTGCCCCATATTGTTAGGAATACTAACTTTATGGGACAATTTTCACCATTAAAATGATTAAAAGGTATTAGTTAATTTTTGTTTTGCGATGTTGTTGATTAACACAATACGCATATAAACCAATAAAATTACAAGGAAATGCAAGTAGCAGTTTGGGACACGTATGTAACAAAAAAAGACGGAACAATAATGCATTTTGACATTATTGCACCAACAGAAATAAGAGACGCTGCTGTAATTTATAATTACGGAAAGGAGTATCTTAAAACAAAAGGATTGGAAAACACCTCTCTGACATCAAAAGAGTGTCTGTTTTGTCACATTGAAACAGCAAAACCGCAGTGGGAAAAGGACATCAGGCAAAAAGGATATTTCATCTATGAAATGGAAAACTGTGAATGATGTTATCTAAAATTCAAACAATATGAAATCAGATTTTGACTTAGCGCATCAAAACCAAAGTACCGAAAGTAAAATAGTTGCGTCACTTGAACGGATAGCACAGGCCTTCCGTGTATTACTTTGGCAGGAAAGTAAGGAGTATTTGCTTACTCCAATTCAAGTTCAGGTATTGATTTTTTTACTTCACCATAGCGAAGTAAAAAGAAAAGTGAGCTATTTGGCTGATGAATTTAATATGACTAAAGCCACAATTAGCGACACCATTAAAACATTGGAACAAAAAAAGCTGATAAGCAAAGAATACGAACAACATGATACACGGAGTTATGTTATTAATCTAACAAAAAAGGGAAAAGACATCGCTCATAAAACATCGTTTTTTACTCAAGAAATACGAACGCCTATTGACAAATTACATCAAGACGATAAAGAAAGTTTGCTCTTGAGTTTACTTAATATTATACGGCATCTAAATAAGTCAGAAGTAATCACTATTCAAAGAATGTGTATGTCTTGTGCTTACTATCAAACATCAGACAAAACACAAAAACATTTCTGCAAATTACTGAATCAAGACTTACATGTTACAGATTTGCGAATTGACTGTCCTGAACACGAGTTGAAAACATAAATAAATTTCACATAATTGTACGCTCACTAAAGAACAGATAAATAGCAATCAACCTACACCTGTTGTTGTTATTTACCTTCATAATGGAAAGTTTCTTCCGGTCGACATAACGAAAAAGCCCTACAATATCAGTATAAAGAAATCGTAAGTATTACTCGTACAGACTTACACCATTTACATCTGTGGTTAATACAGCAGACATATAGTCAAAAAAAGGCCGCATAGCCAAAAAAGTACCTACCACTTCTTCTAAAAAGTTAGCTTGCAAAGCTTCTTTATTGGTAAAGGTGCGCATAACCAAAAATTGTTTCTTACGCAGTAAATCAATTGCCGGATGCTCTTTATCAAAGCCTTTTGGTGCGGTTTGCAACTCTTCTCCTTTTAATTCACCAAAGTATTGTTTAAACCTCTCGTGATTAACTATTCCTCTCAGTTCGCTGTCGTCCATCTCTATTTCTTTTCTGATACGCAACAAATCTTCTTTATTGGGTGCCCAGAAACCGCCGCCCACAAAACATTGTCCAGGCTCTATACTAAGGTAATATCCGCCTCTTAACAAAGGCTTTTGTCTACCTAAATGCAGTCCAAAGTAATTTTTATAGGGCGTTTTGTCTTTTGAAAACCGCACATCCCGGTATATTCTATGTACGTGAAACTTGTCTACATTATCATATTGCTGCATCGTATCATATATTTCTTTGAAGAAGGTTTTAATCTCCGCAAAAGTCTGATCGAAACGGGTTTTATTCTCTGTAAACCAAGGTTTATTATTGTTTTGACTGAGGTCTGTTAAAAAATCAAGATGTTTTTTACTTATTGTTTCCATACTTTTTTCTTTATCGGGCTTTTCTTTATTACTTTTTAGGAACAGTACTATCTGCTGTTGCACTATCTGTACAAAGGCTCATTACAAAAATAATAATAACTGCTTTTCAAATATGTTTCTGCTTATATGCACCCCAAAAGCCCTGATTGCAATATCTGCATAATCTGTGATTTCACGAGCAAATTATAATAATTTATAACGTGAGCAGGGTTATTTTCGCTATTTTATGACTCTTTTTTTCTTAGATATAATTTGATAGAAGAATATTTTAAATAATCTATCTTCGTATTTAGATTACGGAATATTCCATGAAGTTATTATTAAGGTTCTTCGGACTGCTGGACCTGGTTTCTTTCTTTTTGTTATACAACCAGGCTTCTGCACAAATTCTTTCTTTTACCACCAATACGGCCATTACTCCGGTAGAGTTTTTCTCCCGACTTTTGTTTGTCTGTGGCTGGCTTTCTATCATGGCATCTTCAATTTTGCTATTTATACCCAGAAAAGCTGGAATTATTGTTTATTATTGCCAAATACCGGTGAGGTTTATATATTTTATGTTTTCCTTTGGTTTTTTATCTTCATTAACCTACGTAACGGGTTGGGATCCATTGGTAAAGCTGTTATTTCCTGTTATTGTTTTTGGCGAGTTTCTAAGGATTTACTTTTCGTACAGAGCTTATTCTACAACAAATTAACAGGCAGGTTTTGATAAGGTTTCATGTGAAACACTTTGTTTTAATAATACATTAAAATCTCAGAAAGAGATTTTTGAGGTTATATTTTAGACACGATATATGAGTAATATCTTTTTTAAGGAAGAGCGAAGTTTTTTAGAGGGGCCCAGAGCCCGATGGAAAGAGCTTAAATATGTGGGCGGTGTAATGATGCAGTTTTTAAAGGGGTTTAGATCTATGCACTTTATAGGTCCATGTATTACGGTTTTTGGTTCGGCTCGTTTTGGCGAAGACCACCAATATTATATACAGGCCAGGGAAATATCCAAAACTCTGGCACAGAAAGGCTATGCTATTATGACAGGCGGCGGACCGGGTATAATGGAGGCGGCTAACCGTGGTGCAAAAGATGCAGATGGGCTTTCTTTGGGCTGTAATATTGTGCTCCCTCATGAGCAAAAGCACAATCCTTACCTTGACAAGTTTGTTACCCTGGGATATTTCTTTGTAAGGAAAGAGCTTTTAAGAAAATATTCGTTTGCTTTTGTTATCTGTCCGGGCGGCTTTGGTACTTTGGACGAGTTTTTTGAAACGGTTACTTTAATACAAACGGGAAAAATAGAGCGTTTTCCTATTGTGGTTCTGGATAGGGAATTCCACAAAAGTATTGAGGAACATATTGCTTTGATGGCAGAACAAAAAACGATTAGCCCTGAAGACATGAACCTGATATTGTTTACGGATTCTATAGACGAAGCGGTTGAACATATACATTCTTTTGCGAAACAGGACAAGAGCATTAAGCTTCAGCCTTCGCGCAAAACCAGCTGGGTATTGGGCGAGAAGAAACTGAAAAGGGCTTAGTTTTTAGAGAGCAGATCTGCTCTCTAAGCTTATGAATAAATAAGTATGTATTTTATTTTGATAAAAATAACAACTATTTAAGTCAAAGAAGAGGGTGTCCAAAAAGATATAAATCAACATTATTGTCATTTCGGCCTGAGGAGATATTTTTTTTCTTACAGAAATTTCTCTCGTTGGTAGAAATAACAAGAAGATTTTTTAGACAACCTCTTCTTATATAAGGTTTAGATACCAGAACACACTTCTTAAATAAAGCCCAAAGAAGAGAAATTCTTATTCAGCACATTTCCATTATCTACACTCAACCATTTATCTAATACGGTTGCATAAACTTGTCTGAAATCCACATTATATTTAAGGTCTCCATTATCCAGGTTTCGTAAATCGGGAGCCGCGTTAATAATTCCCTGCTGTTTTAAACTACCTCCAAACAGGAAAATATTATTGGCTGTGCCATGGTCTGTACCATCACTTGCATTCTGTTGCACGCGTCGTCCAAATTCAGAAAATGTCATAATCAGGGTATCATCAAAATTCCCTGCACTTTTAAGGTCTTTAATAAAGGCTTGTACAGATTCGCTGTATTGTTTCAGCAGTCGCCCTTGCTGCCCCACCTGGTTAACGTGGGTATCAAAACCACTTAACGACACATAGTAAACCCGGGTTGCCAGTCCCGAATTAATAAAACGGGCGACCGTTTTTAGCTGACCAGCAAAAGCATTATTGGGGTATTCTGATGTATTGTTATAGGTTTTTGATCTTTCCAGAATATACTTTGCTGATGACGATGTTTCTATCATTGTTTTATACAGGTATCCCAGATTATCTTCATCCAGCATTTCTTTGCTGTCGTTAATTACTTCTTTAAAAAAGGGTTCTCTGGTATTTCTGTAAAGTTGTTGCGGATCTTTTACGGCAATGCCTTTTATTTTATTGCCTTTCATGGCTAAAGACAACGTATCGTCTACTTCTATAGCGGCATAGGGGTGACTACACTCCTGACAATTAGAGTCAAGATACCTGCCTATCCAACCTGTTGAAAGGTACTGATCTGAGTCACTAGCGGTTTGCCAGATATCCATAGACCTGAAATGGGATCTGTCTGGATTGGGATAGCCTACGCTGTTGAGTATACCCATTACGCCATCATCATAAAGAGGGCGCAAAGCTTCCATATTGGGGTTAAGACCTTGCACATCGTTCAACTTTATTACCTGGTTAGGCGAAATGGCTATTGTTTTACGGCCTTTATAGTACTCGTCTAAGCCATAAGGGACTACTGTGTTTAAACCATCGTTACCACCTGATAACTGAATAACCACCAAGTTTTTATGTCCGCTTAGTTTTTCAAAGGCCAATGCTTCCAATGGCTTTAAAAATGAGGGGATCAAAAATGCCCCTGTTGCTAAGCTTGTCTGTCTGAAAAAATCTCTCCTTTTCATTTTAGTGGTTTTTGGTTAACAAATCTGGTATTCTGGTGTGCTTAATATTTGAACTACTTTGGTTTTCAGATCATTGGAATCTGAAATATTCTGTAAGATATTATCTTTTATTTCTGCCCGCAACAAAAATGCCGCAAGGTCTTTTTTATTGATATCTGAGGGTATTCCGGCTGTAAACTTATCCCAATCTATTGTTGCTTTTATCCGTTGGGCTACTTTTTTGCTTTCTTTTCTTGCCAGGGCAATCAGCGCTTCATCATCGGGGTCGGTTTTACCTTGTATTTCCAATATTCCGTTGTTAATAATGGTTGATGGCATTTTTAACCGCAGCATTAAGGAAGAGCTGTCTATCAGGTCTTTTCCCTGTGGCCACCCAGACACGTTAGGCGGATAAAACAACGTTTGCCCCAAGGCTTGTTGAAAGCGTAGCAAAACGGCTTTATTTTCATAGTTGATATAGAACTGCCTGTTTAATCCTGCTATAAACTCTATAGGTGTTTTTATCTTATTGCCTTTGTTTACATCGTCATAAAACCAACTGGAGGTAAACATAAACTTAAGTAAAGGTTTTATTTCATAGTTTTTCTTGTAGAAAAGATCAGCCATTTGTTGTATATGGCGTTCATTGGGTGTTTCGTTTACAAAGAAACGGTACATTTTTTTGGAGAGAAAATAAGCGGCTTCTTTACGGGCAAATATCATATCCATAATATCATCGCCATTAAAACTCCCTTCTTTTC
The DNA here is from genome assembly GCF_042678145.1 of Pseudopedobacter beijingensis. Lineage (NCBI taxonomy): Bacteria > Pseudomonadati > Bacteroidota > Sphingobacteriia > Sphingobacteriales > Sphingobacteriaceae > Pseudopedobacter > Pseudopedobacter beijingensis. The sequence goes on from NZ_JBHUDG010000014.1 coordinate 15,009, forward strand.
CAAAAAACTTTTTCACACCATCGTCATGTACTTTGGGACGAAATTCAAACTCTCCTTCTTTATTATACATCCATCCGGTAAAAGCTCTTGCTGCTGCTTTTACATCGTTTTCGGTATAGTTTCCTACGCCTAAGGTAAAAAGCTCCATCAGTTCCCGGGCAAAGTTTTCATTGGGTTTTCCTTTGCGGTTTTGTTGATTATTCAGAAAAGAAAGCATGGCTCTTGACTGCGAGACTTCAATGGTTAGGGTTTTGAAATTTCCCAACGCATTCTTTCTTTGGATATTGTTAAGCTGCTGGATAGTATATGGTGCATTTTGCTGTCTGCATGCAAAATGTCCATGCAGAAAAAGAGTCATTTTCTCCCGTAAAAACGCTTCGTCTGTTGCCATTTTATTTAAAAAGGCAATATTGAGCTCACGGGTTTGCTCATTGGCCATTCGTTGACGTTCACGTCTTTCTTCGGCAGAAAGGGTTGAATATTGGGGCTGGTCTTTGGGTTTTTCTATAAAGTCTATGGGCTTATATTTGGATGAGTCATGGAATATTTTGTCTACAACTTTGTTCAATGACATTTTTTTTACTTGCTGTAATTCTTTATAATGAATACCAAAACCAGCTCTGGCATACAAATGTTTTACATTTTCAATATCTTTAGTGTTCATAATCCCGGTTTTCTCCTATGACTTATTGGTTTTCAGAAGGTTTAATTTACAAAAATATTTTTTGGTTTGTCTGTTACTAATAACGTTTATTTTTGCATAAATGATATTTGAACTGGATCATAATTTAATTTTTCCGCCTTTACATTTAGCTGAAGAGGATGGATTATTGGCTATTGGCGGCGACCTTTCTACCGCCCGACTGATCCTGGCTTATTCTAATGGGGTTTTCCCTTGGTTTTCTGATGATACTCCTATCCTTTGGTACGCTCCTCGTGAAAGATTTGTTTTGTTTCCGGAAAAACTAAAGGTAAGCAAAAGCATGAGGCAAATTCTCCGCTCCGGAAAATTCTCCATTACTTTTGATAAGGCTTTTACAGAAGTAATCAAAGCATGCGCACTTATAGAAAGGAAAGATCAGGATGGAACCTGGATTACACAGGATATGCAACAGGCTTATACCAAACTATATGAAGCTGGTTTTGCTCACTCTATTGAGGTATGGCAAGGACAAGTATTGGTTGGGGGACTGTATGGCGTGTATATTAATGGGGTGTTTTGCGGAGAATCTATGTTTTCGAAAGTAAGCAATGCTTCTAAAATTGCTTTAATCTGGTTAATTGAAAATCTGGAGATTAAGATGGTAGATTGTCAGATTCATTCTGAGCACCTTGCAAGCATGGGTGCCGAAATGGTAAGCATGGCGACTTATCTGGGTATTCTGAAAAACACAAAATCTTCTTTATAAAATAACCTTACAAAGTCTTGTTTTATAAAACTCTGTAAGGTTGTGAATAGGATTTGTTTATTGTTTTATCAATTTCTGAACGGACTGTTCTTTTCCTGACAAACGAATAAAGTAAATACCTGAAGACAGATTGGTTGTTTCTATACTGATATTCTGCTGATTTACAGTAATAGCGGTTGTACTGATTGTGCGTCCCTGAAGATCTGTTATTGTTCCTTGTGTATAAACACCTGCCGGAAAACTAACTGTTGCCGTTGTACTGGAACTAACCGGATTTGGAGACACTGTTACTGCTGCTGCCTGCATCTCAAAGTTTACGAATTTTACTCCATGGTCTGTAGCTATTCCATTTTTATCGTATTGGGTTAAGCGATAATAGTTAAGCCCGTTAACAGGTTTTTTATCATAAACCAGATAAGTCCCGGGACCTTTTGCTTCTTGTCTCTCTAAATAACTAAAATGGATACCATCAGCGCTTTTTTCTATAATAAAATGACTATTGTTGGTCTCGGTTGCCGTTTGCCAGTTTATCTGGACCAGACCTCCTTCTGTTTTAGCCACATAGGTTAATATGGTTACCGGAAGCGCTCCTCCGTCTGTTATAGTCCATCCTTTACCTCCTTCTGCTACTGGCTTTGTTAATAGGTCCCAATATTGCTGACTGGCTACATCATATTTTAATCCCACAGCCCCCAAAGTTATTCCTGTTGGTGTATTGGGGTTTTCCGCCCATCCTTTTAAAGTAAGGCCATAATTTTCGGCACTTAATCCGGAGTTGTTTAACATATCTGTTAAGTCTACATTATCTGCCAATGTCCAACTACCCAGATTTTGATTAAATGCTTTTGCTCCACTAAACATACGGGACATATTGGTTACCTTACTTACGTCCCAGTTACTGATATCCTGATTAAAGCTTTCTGCTCCTGTAAACATTACGGACATATCTGTTACATAGCTAACGTCCCAATGGCTAATGTCCTGATTAAAAAGTTTTGCTCCGCCAAACATAAAAGAAAGGTCAGTTATCTGGCTTAAATCCGGTGCTTCTGCTGGTAAAGAGGTTAAGTTTTCACAGGCTAAAAATGCCCCTTTCAAATTAGTCCATGTCACACCACCCCAGCTTTCTACCGCTATTAGTCCTGCCGCCTGCCCCGCATGTCCGTAGGTTTGAAAACCGGTAAATGTTCCACTCCCTGCTTTAATATAAAGACGATATATTCCTGTACCTGAAACAAAATCGTTCTGAAGTACCAGACTTTGGGAATTATTATTGACCTGATATGTCCCGGAATTTGTATTTTGTTCTTCCCCTACTTTCTCCCAGTAATACTCATAATTGCTTCCCTGTGTATTAAAAGAGACATAATAATTATCTGGTAATTTATCGGTATCCCAAATGGTAATAAATGCTCCGGTATGGTCTATGGTATTTAAAACACAGCTTGCATCAACCACATCGTCTGTTATTGTCCACCCTTTATTATTCTTTAATAAATCTCGGTAGGCTGTCGCATTACTAGCATACTTTAAGCCATTTACCGGCCAATACACATAGGTGACAGTATTAGGGTTTTCTGACAATGATTTTAACAGTTTACTATAGTTTGTACAGCTTAAACCAGCATATTCAAGCATAGAGTTATAAGATCCTCCTGCTTTAAACGGCCATTTACTTAAATCCTGATTAAAAGTTGTAGCTTCGGAAAACATCTTAGACATATTGGTTACACTTCCTACATTCCATCCAGATATATCCTGATTAAAGGTGCTGGCTTTAGAAAACATCCAGGACATATCTGTCACTTTCCCTGTTTTCCAATTTCCAATATTTTGATTAAAGGAGCTTGCGCCTGAAAACAAAGCACTCATATTGGTTACATTTTTAGTATCCCACCCCCCGATATTTTTATTAAAAGCAGTTGCTCCGCTAAACATACTGGACATATTATCTACCTTACTTACATCCCAACTACTGATATCCTGATTAAATGCGGTGGCTCTTGAGAATAATTGTGTCATATTGGTAATGTGCCCCACTTTCCAACCACCAATATTCTGATTAAAAGCAGCTGCCCCACTAAACATACTGGTTATATTAGTTACTTGGGAAATATCCCATTTGCCTACATTTTGGTTAAAGGCTTTTGCCTCGCTAAACATATAAGACATATTGGTTACACTAGAAATATCCCACTCACTAATATCTTGGTTAAAAGCTTCTGCCCCATTAAACAGACTGGACATGTTAGATACCTGACCTACTTTCCATTTGCTAATATCCCGATTAAATGCTTTGGCATAACCAAACATATTTTGCATGTTGGTAATGTTTTCTGTATTCCATGCTCTTATATCTCCATTAAATGCATTCGCCTGATAAAACATACTTTCGAGACTAGTGCCTCCAATTTTCCAGTTACTGAGATTTCCATTAAAGACTTTCGCACCATAAAATACCCTTGCCATTTGTGTTACCTTATCCAGTTGCCAGTTATTCAAGTCCTGATTAAAAGATTCTGCATCGGTAAACATCCCTGTAATATTGGTGACATTTTTCATGTCCCAGTTATTGATACTGCTATTGAATTTTTTAGCTCCGGAAAACATATACTGCATATCTTTAACCAAGCTCAGATCAGGTGCTATTTGCGGAAGCTTAACCAGGTTCTCGCATCCATAAAAAGTATAGCTCATATTGCTCCAACTTATATTTCCCCAGTCCTCTACTTCTAGCAATGCTTTTGCTGTCCCTGTTACGGGCGCCATATTTGAAAAATACATCCATTTAAAGGGCTTTTTGATATATAAGCGATATTGGCCCGTCCCTGCCGATATCTCGGGAATTTTTAAAGTGTAGCTCCCAGATGAAAGGGTGGTTTCTAAATAGACACCCGAGTTAACGGTAGATTCTTCTCCAACCTTTTCCCAATAATATGCATATTTTGAATCCTGCTCTGTATAAAGAGAGAAACTCTCTCCAGTACCCATTTTATTAGTATCCCAAATGGTAATGAAAGCACCTGTATGGTCTAGCATAAAACAGGAGTTATCTTTTGAGTCACCGTTCAAAATCCAGCCTTTCCCTCCTTGATTTGTTGGTTTCGTTAATATATCACGATATTGCTGTGCATCAACAGCATACTTTAACCCTGTTACTGCTCCCAGATTAACCGTATTTGGAAGGGTCGAATTTTGCGCCCATGCTTTTAGCGTTTTACTGTAATTAGAACAGCTTAATCCGGCTCCATCCAGCATTCCATCATAAGGAGATCCAAAAAATGCTGTTTTCAGCTTCCAGTCTCCCAGATACTGGTTAAAAGAAGTGGCTCCTTTAAACATATAGGTCATATAACCCACACTGGTTAAATCCCAACTACTTAAATCCTGATTAAAAGCGACCGCCTCATTGAACATAGTAAGCATACTGCCCACTTTGCTTACATTCCATTTACTAATATTCTGATTAAAAGCACTGGCTCTGCTAAACATACCAGACATATTGGTTACACTGCTTACGTTCCAATTACTTATGTTTCGATTAAAAGAACTAGCTCCGTTAAACATATCCTGCATAGTATTCACTTTACCTACGTTCCATCCGTCAATATTTCCATTAAAAGCGCTGGCACCATAAAACATATAACTCATGTCCGTAACATTTTTTATATCCCAGCCGACCATATCACAGTTGAAGTTTTTAGCACCATAAAACATATAACTCATACTGGTTACTGCGCTTGTATTGGGTGGAGACGCAGGAAATACAGTTAAGTTTTCACAAGACTGGAACATAGACGCCATACTTGCCCAATTGATATTTCCCCAGCTTTCTACCTTTGTCAATGCTATTGCTGTTTGGTATTTTCCCCCTAAGCCAAATGCATTAAAATACGGGCTCTTAGTTCCGGTTTTTATATACAATCTATAGATTCCGGATTTTGCTTTTACGGCTGTCAAATTAAGGTTCCCCGGAGAAGCGAAAGCGGCATAACTTGTCCCAGAATTTGTACCCGTTGCAACACCTGAAGCATTTATTTTCTCCCAATAATACTGGGCACTCCCTCCTAATAAAGCAGCCCAAAATGTCTGTCCTGCTTCCATTTTATCAGTATCCCATACCGTAATAAATGCCCCCGTATGGTCGGGTGCCGCTTTGCTTATAACGCCTGTAAACAAACATAAGCTGATAAGTAGTAGTTTTAATTTCATGATGTTTTTAATTGTTGAGCGAATTTGTGTTTAGGCCAATTTACGGTGGTAAACCTGCTTAGGTTTTGTTTTTAGGGAGGGAACTTGTCCGAAAAACAGTAATTCGGACAACTAAATTGAACCGAAAAACAGATATTATCAGCGGGTTAAATACGACAAAACATCAAAACTGGAATAATATCAGAAAAGAGGAAAAATATTCTAACAAAGTGAAACCAGAAGGCGAAAATGATTAGTATAGACCTCCTCGTGATCAGGAATTTTCAATAAAAAATAGCTGAATAACTAATTTGAGGGATTAAAAGATTACACTGAAACTTAGGCAACGGAGCATGGACTATAAACAATGAATGATAATAAACCAAGATTGTCCTTTTATATTACGGTTCCTTTTTCAATATACTCTACGGGAGTTGTACCTGTACTTTTTTTAAAGGCGGCATAGAAAGTACTTCGGGACGAAAAGCCTGCTTCTTCTGCCAGTGCTTCAATGGTCAGGTTTTTCCATTCTCCTTTTTCAATCTTATCTTTAACAAAAGCTATACGGTAGTTATTGATAAAATCATTAAACTTCAAATTATAGTGCTGTTTTAGCAGAGTTGTTAAGTGTCTTTGAGGGATGTTGATTTTAGCTGCCAGCAACGACACTGTTATTCCTTTTTCTTTAAAGTATTCCCGGGAGATTATCTTTTTTTCAAGCTTTTGGGTATAGTCTGCTATTTGTTCGGGGTTTAATTTTAGAGGATCCTCTTTCCTTTCATGGTGTATGGTTAAAATTCCTCCGTTAGCAGAAGACAGGCCTGTTTGCGTTTCTTTATCTTCGATAAAAGCTGTTCCATAAATCTGTTCGGGCTTAAAAAAGAAAAGTATACAAAAAATTAAAATACCTACACTAGCAAATAGGGGTAAAAAACCAACTCTTAATGCTTCGGCAGAAAACAGCAATGTTCTCACTAAAACAGTTATTGTACTTATAGTTAGGACTGAAAAGAAAGCGTTATAGGTAAATAGCCAGTATTTTTGTTTTTTATCTATAATCTCGTTCCTGAATTTGATCAGAAGCTGCGTTTGAAAAACAATATAGATAATCTGCTGTATAGCTCTGATGATATTATGTGTCCCATGGGTTAAAAAGGCATACTTGTATTGGAAGTTCCATTTGGGATCCTGCGCCACCAGGTCTACGATATACTGTCTTTCTTCAGGGCTTTTAAGCATGTAGGGAACCAGATCGATTATGGATAATGCCGCCGGAATAAAATGCAACCAATCGTATTTATGTAACTTCTTATTTTTTGAAAGCGACAACTTAATATACAAATAGCTACAGGGTGCAAATAAATAATACAGAGGGTTTCCTTTGTTGTATAAGTTTGGAAAATTACACACCTCTCCGCTAATCATCAGGTAAATCATTAAAGAATACCATGCTATTGCAGCAAGCACAATCCCTAACATGAGGTTTACCCAGAGCTTTCTTCGCAAATAATATAGCAGGATTAAAAATAATAATCCGTTGACGAAAAAAACGCCTAGTAATGAGATATGCTGTAATTGGGTCAAAACAAAATCTGTCAACTACAAAAATAATTGTTTCTGTGATAAAATAACGCTTTCGAATAAGGTATTTTATACCAAAACTAGGGTAATAGTCTTTTTGCCATCTTCCCTATAGTAAGCCCCTGCACAAGAATAGAGAACACAACCACAAAATAGGTTATAGATATAATCATCTGCTTGTAAGGGCCTTCATTAATGGATAATGCTAAAGCTATTGAAACGCCTCCTCTTAATCCTCCCCAAACTAATATTTTAATGGTAGCCATATCAAATTTTTCCTTAAAAGGGACTGTCCTGGCAGGAATATAAATGGATAAAAACCTGGCAAGTAATACCACAACGATCGTAATTACTCCCGCCACCCAGAAATCAAGAACGCTAGGGATAAGCAAAATTTCAAATCCGATTAAAAGGAACAATATGGCATTTAAAATTTCGTCTGTGAGGTCCCAAAACTTTTCGAGATAATCTTTGGTTAATGCACTCATGTGATCGGTATACTTCCCAAAAGTGCCCAAAACTAACCCCGCAGCCACCATAGTGAGGGGACTGGATATTCCTAAACTTCTTGCCAGCAGATGCCCACCCATAACAACAGACAGGGTTATCAGTACAGAAACTTTGTAATCATCAATTTTCTTTAACGCTCGGGCTGCCGCTATACCCAACAATACTCCTATTAAAATTCCGCCCACAGCTTCTCTTAGAAACAGCATAGAGATTCTTTCAAATGAAATCTCTGTCTCCGACCCATTTGCCAATTGTAAGATGACCACAAAAACCACTACTGCGACCCCATCATTAAAAAGAGATTCGCCTGCAACTTTTGTTTCCAGTGCTTTAGGTACTTTTGCTGCTTTCAAAGCTCCTAACACCGCTACCGGATCTGTTGGGGAAATTAATGCTCCAAATAACAAACAATAAATTAAAGGTAAATCGACAGAAAAATACGGAAGAATATAGTATAACAATGCCCCTACGGCAAAGGTTGATATAACTACACTCACCGTGGAAAAGACCATAACGGGCACTTTCTGTTCTTTCAGATCAGAAAAGTTAATGCTTACCCCACCCGCAAATAAAAGAAAGTTAAGCATAGCACCCATTAAAAGCTGCGTAAAGTCTAAATCTCTTAAAAGCTCCGAGAAATTATTAAGCAGGCTAGGATAAGTATTACCCAAAATAACCAATGCCACCGAGCTTAACATGGCAATAAGCATCACTCCTATTGAGGAAGGTAACTTAAGATACCTGATATTCAAATAAGAAAATATGGATGCCAGAACAATAAGAATTGACAAAGAATAATAAAGTTCCATAGATCTTGCTTTTATACTAAAACAACATAAAGTTGCAAAAAGTTCTGGTTTTTTAATTAGCTCTTTTTGCTGATCGTAAAAAAATATATCTTTATCAGCTATATTTTTGGTTATGAAAAACTTACTATTTACCCTACTTTTTATTACTTCTAATATTACGGCACAAGAAGTAGTTCAGCAGAAAACAATAAAAACAACAACAGGAAAAAGCTATGTAAGAACCATAACAACAACATCCAGTCCCGACCGATTTGAGTTTACAGAAGTTTATGAAGATGGCTTCTTAAGCAGAAAAGGTTATCTTTCTTCTTACAATCCATTCAAACAAGTCGGAGAAGAAGTTTCTTTTTATAGAAGTGGAAATATCAAACTCAAACAATATAAAAACGGAAAGGAATCCGTTGGTAAGCGGACAGCATATTATGACAATGGAACGATAAGAGAGGAAGGCGAGTATCTTAAACCTTCGAACAGTGAATTTCTTGATTATCCGGAGTATCTTGTTTCTCAAATTTCAGATTCTTTGGGCAATAATTTATTAGACAAATCTGGTTCAGGAAAAGTAAACCTAACTTTTGCCAACGGAGACATTTTACGAGGCGAATATAAAAACGGCAAAAAAGAGGGCGAGTTTTATGAGTTATACAAAGAAAAAGAAGAGACTTATATAGAAAACTATCTGGATGGCATTTTTATTTCCGGAGTTTTTACTGATAAAGCAGGCAAAAAAAACAGTTATGAAAAAAAAGCTGTCTTCCCTTCATTTAAAGGAGGAAATACAGCCTTTTATAGTTGGTTATCGTCTCAGCTCTCTTATCCTACCAATATGAGAAGACAGAATATACAGGGTAAAGTTTTGGTTTCTTTTTACATAGATAAAGACGGGAAACTGCAATCTCCAACGATAAGAAAAGGTATAGTAAATGGTGATGAACTTGAACAAGAGGCACTCAGGGTAATGGAAAAAAGCCCTAAGTGGAATCCGGGCCTTTTCAGAGGAAAAGCAGTTAGAGTCAATTATTCGGTTCCCATCATATTTAAACTTTAATAAAATAAAAGGTTTAAAAACGTGTAGAAAATCATTATTTATATTCCCCTTTAGTTGAGAGAGAAGCGTGTATCCTAAACAGGTCTGTTTTCGTCCTTAGTATATTTGGTTCTCTTTATTACTGGAATGTCTTGTTTATTATCAGTTGACCCGATATAAAAACTTAATGCTCATACTTTTGCTTGTTTTTACAAAAAGGAAGGAGTTGTCTGATCTGGGTTAGGATTTCTGAATCCTGAGGGCTTAGTGTATTTTTCTGGCTAAAAACCGTTATTTCACACCCTGTTTAAACGCTGTAAAGGCTGTTTTTAAATGCAGGTTTCTGGAGCATAGCTATAGTGTAGCTCCAACTAAGCTATAGTCGGGCTATAAGCAAAAAGACTTAGTGTATTTTCAGACATTGGGCTCTCAACCTAAAAGGCTCTAAGGTTTCTGTCTTTATTTAGGAAACTTCGAATGTTACGAATTTAAAATCCACCTTATTTGTAGATTCAGGAGAACCCTTCGGATTACTTTTAAAATGGAACCCTGCCTTCAAGTAGCTCTGAAATAAGCTCAGAGCATCTCCATAAAATTATTATAGCTATAAGACACTGAATCAAGTTCAGCATAACGGCCACCTCCTAAATAAATACACAAACTTTTTGCAAACAGCAAAATAAACATCGTACTTCGTAAGTCTAAAATCTAAGATCAATTGGCTAAAGTAAAATCAGCATATTTTTGTCAGAGTTGTGGGTACGAATCACCAAAATGGTTGGGAAAATGCCCTGCATGCCAGCAATGGAATACTTTTGTTGAGGAGATAACCGAGAAAAAAAGCTCTGGTGTGCCAGACTGGAAAAGTGATACTTCTTCTATTAAACCCAGGGTTAATAAGCCACAAAAAGTACAGGAAATAACCTATACAGAAGAACAAAGACTGATTACCCCGGACAAAGAACTGAACCGGGTTTTAGGCGGGGGAATTGTCAGCGGCTCCCTTATTTTAATTGGAGGAGAACCGGGCATCGGGAAATCAACCCTGATGCTACAGCTGGCACTTACACTCCCCAAAATAAAAGTATTATACGTTTCCGGAGAAGAAAGCGAGCAACAGATTAAATTACGAGCAGAACGGATTACACCACACCCTTTGTCAGAATGTTTTATTTTAACCGAGACTTCTACGCAGAATATATTTAAACAAATTGAGGTTCTAGAGCCCAATATTGTGGTGGTAGACTCTATTCAAACCTTACATTCTGCACATATCGAGTCTACACCCGGTAGCGTTTCGCAGGTAAGAGAATGTACAGCCGAACTGATGCGATTTGCTAAAGAATCTAATACTCCTGTTTTCTTAATCGGTCATATCACCAAAGACGGCATGATTGCCGGGCCTAAAATCTTGGAACACATGGTAGACACGGTACTGCAATTTGAAGGCGACCGCCATCACGTTTATCGTATTTTAAGGGCTATCAAAAACAGGTTCGGATCTTCTGCCGAACTGGGCATTTACGAAATGCAGGGAAACGGATTACGTGAAGTTTCCAATCCTTCAGAAATATTACTCTCTTTAAGAGAAGAAGCTTTAAGCGGGGTAACCGTATCTGCTACTATGGAAGGAATGCGGCCTATATTAATAGAAACACAGGCTTTGGTAAGCAACTCTCCCTACGGTACGCCCCAACGGTCTTCTACCGGTTTTGACACGAAGCGGATGAACATGTTGCTGGCCGTATTAGAAAAAAGATGTGGTTTTAAACTAGGAGCAAAAGACGTTTTTTTAAATATTGCCGGGGGCATAAGAATAGAAGATCCCAGTATAGATCTGGGCTTAATTGCCGCAATTATATCCTCTCATGAAGATATGCCTATTTCTCATAAAATTTGTTTCGCTGCCGAGGTCGGATTATCAGGAGAAATACGTGCTGTTACACGTATTGAGCAAAGAATTGCAGAAGCGGAGAAATTAGGCTTCGAACAGATCTTTATTTCCAAGTACAATAAAAAAGGGATAGATTTTGGCAAATACTCGATAAATATTCAACCCGTTTCTAAAGTAGAAGAGGTTTTTGAATTGCTATTTGGGTAAAGCAATATTTATACCTCAAAAAGATGGATGGTTAATCTTTAAGGAAAACCCCGTTAAGAATTAACCATCCAATACTAAAAGATTATTATGGTTCTAATTTAGATGTTCTTTCTATTTCGCCAAAAGTACCTCCAATATTGTTTCCCTGTGGGTCAACCAAAGATATTTTAACATTTAAATCACCAGCCGGAGCACCTTTTATCAAATAAGGAGTCCATGAGTCAACCGTGAAAGTAGTGTCTGCTGCCTGTACATTTACTTTATAGTCCTGTGGAGAAATTTTCAGGTTTTTGACATAAAAATCAAGCAACACATTATCTACATCAGCCCCTTTGTATTCTCCTTTAGGGCGACTGTAAAACAACATCGGCTCTGTTGGCTCCTCCAGTTTTACGTAGTTTCCGTTTTCATCAATCTTAAATTTCACAAGCACAGATGCATCGGGTGATTTTACAGATAGGTGATAAGAACGAGAAAGGAAGCATAAAAGCACATGCTCAGAATTCTTGGCTAAGGTAACCGTATTGGTAGGTTTATAAAGTGCTGCATAAGGCTTGTTGTCCATAATAAAATGGATGTGCTGCCCTTCCTTAGAGTTAGCACAATGTTCGGCATGGCCGTCTTCCGTCTGCTTGGTTAACTCGTAATTTTCAACTCCAAAATTAAAAGTAAGTCTCGTTGAGTCTCCTACAACCTCGGTTTTCACATCTCCCAGCGTTAGCTTTGCATTAGGAAAATCGTCAGATTCATTCAACGCTTCAATAGTTATTTTTTTTGTCGAGTCGGCGGTATTTTCTTCCGTATGCTTTGTGTTGTTGTTACAGGCGGCAAATGTGCCCATTACAAATACACCGGCAAACAAGAAAACCCCTTTAGTTAAATTTTTCATTGATTTTGTTTTAGAGATTATTGATGTTTGTAACAAAAGTACGCATTTTTATTTTTCTGATATTCTTAAGTCCCTTATAATGTGGATGAAAATACTTTTTAGAAAAATTCCTTTCACACAGATTGTATATAAGAACTGCTATCATCAAAATAAAACTGCTTATATCGTTATTCAGTATAAAACCATAAAAATTATGCCCATCTTTGTATAATATTTATGGGATTAATTACTCCAAAACAGAAATTGATTAAAAACCCAAAAGTTTTAAGATCAGATTTCAACAAAATACACCACTACAAATCAAGCTATTACACGTTTGTATCAACAATGTTGAAAACTAAATTCTTTTTTTTAAACATTAATATTATAATTTGAATGTAAATCTTTTCACAGAAAGATTGGTGGTCAAATTTTTTGTTGGGAAATACGTTCACATTTAGAGCAGACGAATATGGAAGAAGACGATTTTGAGTTTGAATTTTCTGAAGACCCGAAACAATCGGTTGAACGTTTTGAAGAGATGGTTCGCAATAAGGATCAGTACTTCTTTGATGCCCACGTTTTCGAAAATATCATTGATTATTACATTGAAAAAAACGATCCGGTAAAGGCTTTACAGGTTATAGATTATGCTGTAGCCCAGCACCCTTTTGTGGTTGCTTTTTTGTTAAAAGAGGCTCAGCTTTATCTGGTTACAAACAATTTACCTGCGGCCTTTGAGTCGTTGGAAAAGGCAGAACTGTTAGAGCCTTCTGAAGCGGACATTTTTGTATTAAGGGCCAGTATTTACGAAGTCTTAGAACGCCATGATGACGCCTTGGAATGCTTATTTAAGGCTCTGGAAATGGCAGACGAGGCAGATGAGATTTTAATGCAGATAGCCTACGCTTATCAGGGGATGGGTGATTATGAAGAAGCTATTTCTTATCTGAAACGCTGTCTGGAAAGTAATATGGAAAATCAGGACGCTTTATACGAACTGGCTTTTTGTTATGACGTTTTAGACAGACAGGAAGAAAGTATACAGTTTTACGAACAGTATATAGATAGCGACCCTTATTCTTTTGCCGCATGGTATAACCTGGGCAATGCTTACCATAAAATAGAACTTCACGAAAAAGCCATAGACGCTTATGACTATGCTATTCTGATTAAAGAAAACTTTTCATCGGCATATTTCAATAAGGGCAATTCTTTGGTACAGTTAGAAAAGTACGAAGAAGCCATTGAGGCCTATAAACAAACATTTGAGTTTGAACCACCTCATGCACAAACTTATTGTGCCATTGGAGAATGTTACGAAAAGCTCGAAAAAATGGACGAGGCTCGCTCCTATTACAAAAAATCTGTAAAACTGGATAGCGACCTTGCCGATGCATGGTACGGAATAGGTGTAACCCTTGATTTTGAAGGGCGCTACTTCGAATCGTTGCATTACTATAAAAAAGCACTAAAATTTGATAGCGAAAACCCGGATTACTGGTTTGCCATGGCAGACGCCTATTATAAGCTGAAAAAGTTGGACGAGTCTGAAAAAGCGTATGAAAAGGTAGTAGAACTTAATCCGCTGGACATTGAGGCCTGGTTAGACTTCTCTTCCGTTGCCTTTGAGCAGGAAAACCTTAAAAAATGTATAGAGATTATTGCCGAAGGCATAAAAAACAATCCCGAATCTGCAGAGCTATATTATCGCTTTGTAGCTTATTTGTTTGCCGATGGCCAATACAACGAAGCATTATTGCAGTTACAAAAAGCGCTGAATACAGATATAGACAAGCATTACCTGCTTTTCGAATACCTGCCCCAGCTCCAAAACAATAAAGTAATAGTAGACATTATCAATAGATTCCGCAGCTAAAACTTCTTAAAAAGAATCAAAATCAATGTTATGATTGAGTTTTGGTTTTTTTTTTGAACTTTTGCAAAAGTTATGAGTTTAAATTACATACTACAGGATATACCCGAGCGTACATTAAAACCAAGAACCAACGGTTTAACCATGGTGATGGACAAAGGCCTCAGCCTTCGTCAGGTAGAAGACTTCTTAGAAGTAGCGGGCATTCACACAGATATCGTAAAATTAGGATGGGCAACTTCATACGTTACACCAAACCTGAAAGAAAAGTTAAAACTTTATAAAGAGGCCGGCATTCCTGTATACTTTGGAGGAACGCTATTCGAAGCTTTTGTCATAAGAAATCAGTTTGATGATTACAGAAGAACTTTGGACACCTTTGGAATGGAATACGCAGAAGTTTCTGATGGTTCTATTGAAATACCTCACGAGGAAAAATGTGAGTTCATCAGTAAATTGAGCAAACAGGTAACTGTTATTTCCGAAGTAGGCTCTAAAGATGCTACCAAAATATTTGCGCCATACAAATGGATCAAATTAATGCAGGCAGAAATTGATGCCGGGTCATGGAAAGTAATTGCAGAAGCCAGAGAAGGTGGAAATGTGGGAATATACAGAGATTCAGGAGAAGTGAGACAAGGCCTGGTTGACGAAATACTAACCCAAATCCCTGAAGAAAAAATTATCTGGGAAGCGCCGCAAAAAGCACAACAAGTGTGGTTTATAGAGTTAATAGGCACAAATGTAAATCTTGGAAATATAGCTCCGGCAGAAGTTATCCCGTTAGAAACCATTAGATTGGGATTAAGGGGCGACACTTTTAACCATTTCCTGAATAAGAAATAAAATAAGCTTTAGCTTACGCAGTATCTGATGAAAGAGTTTGGATTAATAGGGTTTCCGTTAGGGCACTCGTTCTCTGAAAAATATTTTACAGAAAAGTTCGAAAAATTAGGTCTTAAAGACCATAGCTACAAACTATTCCCCATAGAACATATACCCGATGGTTTTCCAAAGCTGTTGCAGGACAACCCGGGTTTAAATGGAATAAACGTTACTATACCTCATAAAATAGAGGTTCTTGATTTTTTGGATGATATTGACGAAGCCGCCAAGGCCATTGGTGCAGTAAATTGTATAAAAATAACGATAACAGATGGTAAAAGGCATTTAAAAGGATACAATACCGACGTTTACGGTTTTGAAAACTCTTTAAAACCTATGTTAGAACCATTCCATAAACAAGCGCTTGTATTAGGGAATGGCGGGGCAGCCAAAGCTGTAAAATACGTACTTGAAAAATTAGGTATTCCATATAAATCAGTTTCCCGTACGCCCTCATCAGAGATGTTGTCTTACGCAGATCTGAACGAAAAAACACTTTCAGCATACCAGATTATCATCAATACCAGTCCAGTGGGTACCTATCCCAAAGCAGAAGAAGCTCCGGATTTACCGTATGAGTTTATAACAGACCAGCACCTGCTGTATGATCTGGTATATAATCCGGCAGAAACCGTATTTTTAGCCCATGGCAAAAGAAAAGGAGCCAAAACAAAAAATGGCTACGAAATGCTGGAATTACAAGCCGAAAAGTCCTGGGATATCTGGAATGAATAAATGCAATGATTTAAGAAACTAAACGTTAAAACTATCCGAATGAGAGCGTTTTTATATATACTTTGTTTTTGTTTGGGTTTAGTTTCTTGTACAAACGAAGGTTATGCTCCTAAGCCCAGAGGATATTTCCGTATAGAATTTCCTGAAAAAGAATACCAGCGGTTTAATAACCAAACACCTTATTCTTTTGATTATCCTTTATACGCCAAAATGTACCCGGATAGCTCAAGAGATGCCAAAAAAAACTGGTACAACCTTACATTTCCGGCATTTAATGCCCGTTTACATATCAGTTATTACGATGTAATATCCCGAAAAGAACTGGAGCAATTAACCGAAGACTCCAGAAAACTAGCATTTAAACATACAGTTAAAGCTACAGGAATAGACGAAGCGCTTATCAGAAACGATGAAAAGAAAATCTATGGCGTTTATTACACCATAGACGGCAATACCGCTTCATTACTGCAGTTTTACTTAACAGATAGTACCAAACATTACCTGAGAGGTGCATTGTATTTTAACGAAAAACCTAAATTTGATTCTATACAACCTGTAGCCGAGTTTATTAAAAAAGATATTGATAAACTCATAGCTTCATTTGAGTGGAAATAAAAACAACCTAAAACATGAAAAAAACGCTTTCTGTCTTGTTTTTCCTGCTAATCATCGGAAAAACAACTTTTTCACAAGGATTTTTTACTTACATAGATCTGTCTACCCATTTTTTTGAAACACTGAACGAAGGTAAGTTTGCAGATGCACAGGCTTTTTTTGATGCCAGTGCACAAGAAAAAGTAACGCCCCAGACATTGGAAAACATGTGGAAGCAGATTACGGCACAATTAGGTGCTTACGAGTCTATAAATGGTGCTCAAAACAAAAGCCAGAACGACCTTCAGTCTGTTATATTAGACTGCAAGTTCAAGCGTGACTCGCAACCTTTCCAATTTATATTCAATAAAGAGAATAAAATGGTTGGTTTCTTTATTGTTCCAAAAATGAACGTTCCGCAATACAAACCAGCGGCATACACAGACACAACATCATTCAAAGAATCGTTTATAACCATTAAATCAGGCGAATTTGATTTACCCGGCATGCTTACTTTACCCAAAAAAGGAGAAAAATTTCCGCTGGTAATATTTGTTCATGGCTCGGGCCCTTCAGATATGGATGAGACCGTGGGTCAGAATAAACCATTTAAAGATTTAGCCGCCGGTTTTGCGGGTAAGGGAATTGCCTCTATCAGGTATGTAAAAAGAACCATGTTGTATCCACAATCGTTTAATGATAAAGCTTATACTTTAAAAGAAGAAGTTACAGACGATCTGGAGCAGGTTATAACCTATGCACAGTCTCTACCAGAAATAGACCAGAGTAAAATATATATCTTTGGTCATAGTTTAGGCGGAATGATTGCACCTAAGGTAGCCGCTAAAAATACGGCTTTAAAAGGTATTATAATTGCCGCTGCGCCTGCCAGAACTTTTAACACAGTTTTTACTGAACAACTAGAGTATCTGAAATCCAAATCACAGGACACCAGTGCCGCTTCTAAAAAAGCTTTTGAAGATGCCATCAAAGAATCTAAGCAAGCATCGGCATTAAAGCCCAACACCCTAAAACCCGATTCACTTATTAACGGGCTGCCTGTTTCGTACCTGCTAGACATTAATTCGCTCAATCAGGTGGCTACGGCAAAGAAACTAAATACCAGAATAATGGTTATACAGGGAGGTAACGATTACCAATCTACTACCGCTGATTACCAGCTATGGAATACGGCTTTAAAAAACAAAAAGAACGTAACTTTAAAGCTTTACCCAATGCTGAATCATTTATTTAGTTTTGTAAACGAAAAGGGAACAGGAATGCAATACCAACAACCGGGAAATGTAGACGAGGTTGTGGTAAATGATGTTTCTGATTGGATTTTAGAGAATAAAGACAAATAATTGAAATTTATGGGCATGCAACTGAAGCAATTTGTAAACAATCCGTATAGCGAAAACACCTACATTCTATCTGACGAAACAGGAGAATGTGTGATTATAGACCCCGGAATGTACGATGCAAAAGAACAAAACCAGCTTGTTTCTTATATCAAAGACAATAATCTTAAGCCGGTGTTGCTGCTTAATACGCATTGCCATATAGACCACGTTTTAGGCAATAAATTTATTTACGATCAATTTGGTCTTAAACCTCGTTTTCATAAAGGCGAGCTTCCCTTATTACAAGCAGTTCCGTCTTATGCGCCACAACAAGGTTTTCATTACGAGCTATCTCCGGAACCGGAAGTATTTTTAGAAGAAAACGGAAAAATAAACTTCGGTAACAGTCAGCTCGATATTATTTTTGCTCCCGGTCACTCTCCTGCCCATGTTTGTTTCTATAATAAAGAGGCCAATATGCTTATAGGTGGCGATGTTTTATTTTATGGAAGCATTGGCCGTACAGATTTACCCGGTGGCAATTTCGAAACGCTTATCAATAGCATAAAAAACAATTTATTTGTATTGCCAGACCAAACAGAGGTTTTTCCAGGGCATGGTCCATCAACCACTATTGAGCATGAAAAACGGTATAATCCTTTTTTAAAGTCTTAATTTTAAACTTTTAAAAACAGTGAATCTTCCGTTATACATAGCAAAAAGATACCTTTTCTCAAAAAAATCAACCAATGCCATCAATATTATTTCGGGCATTTCTACTTTGGGTGTTTTTGTAGGAAGTGCGGCACTTATCATTATACTATCCGTTTATAATGGTTTCGAGTCGCTGGTATTATCTATGTACGACCAGTATTCACCAGATTTAAAGATAGAAGCCAGTCAGGGTAAATCTTTTGATCCAACCAGTCAGCAATTTAAAGAAGTACAAAAAATACCCGGTTTAATTTCTTATACCGAAGTATTACAGGAAAAGGCACTGATACGTTACGACAAATATCAGTTTATAGGCAAAGTTAAAGGTGTTAGCGACCAGTACCTTAAAAACTCCTTTTTAGACAGCGCTTTGGTACAGGGCGAATTTATACTTAAAGATGAGCACAACAATTATGCAGTAATAGGCTCTACTGTACAGTATATTCTGGGGGTAAACATCAATGACCAAATCAGGAAACTGGAAATCTATTCGCCTATAAAAGGGAAAAAAGCAGGGTTTTCTGCTGCTGACGAATTTTTATCTGAACAAATGCAACCCGTAGGTGTTTTTCAGGCACAGCAAGAAGATAACGATATGGTTATTGTTCCTCTGGAACTGGCCAGAACCTTAATTGGAGAAGAAAAAAACGTATCGGCCGTAGAGATTTTTCTGAAAGATCGTGAGCAAACAGATAAAATAAAACGAAAAATAGAAAAGTCGCTTGGTGATGAGTTTCTGGTAAAAGACCGCATGCAGCAAAATGCCCAGTTGTATAAAATTCTAAATTCAGAAAAATGGGCCATTTACCTTATCCTCAGTTTCGTTCTTATTATAGCCATTTTTAACATCATAGGCTCATTAACCATGCTGGTTATAGACAAACGCAAGGATATAGCCATTTTAAACAGCCTGGGAGCCTCGAAAAGACTAATCAATAGTATAATCCTGTCCGAAGGCCTGATGATCTCTCTGATAGGCTGTTTCTTTGGTTTAATAATTGGAACCCTGTTTTGTCTGTTGCAGCTTTATTTTGGAGTGGTACCTATGGGCGAAGGAAATATGCTGATTAATTACTACCCGGTAGAAATAAGACCTTTAGATTATTTACTGGTATTTTTCACTGTATTTACCATCTCTTTTATTGCGTCCTTTATCAGTTCCAGACTCAGCACCCAAAGATTTGAACAACTGAGAACAGACCTATAGTTTTTATACTTTTAATGCCTTTATTCCCTCCATTTTTTGTAAATTAGGAGTTAAATAATTTTGATGCAAAAAAGCAGAAAATAGCTGTTTTCAGAAGATTGAACCATGGTTGTTCATCTAAATTTATGCTTAAAAATGCATCTGCTCATTTAGAGAATTATACAGACCCAATAACATGTTTGCTTATTCCGGAGTCTGAGATTTCTTAAAGCTTTTTATTCGCTTAGCGTGTTTTACCCCTATTGCTTAGGGAAAGGACAAAAATGCATACCAATGAGCAATAAACCATTTTAATATTAAACAAATAGCCTGTAGTTGCGGCATAACATGCAGAATTTAAAAACAAGTAAAATCTCCCCTCCCTCTTTCACAGAAGCTTTACAATTTTGGTTTATTTTAGGTTGGATAAGCTTTGGCGGAACCACCGGCCACATCACCATTATGTATGATTATCTGGTTAAAAAAAAGCAGTGGATCAGCGAAAGTAAGTTTTATCATGCCTTAAACGCCTGTATGATTCTACCCGGGCCAGAAGCTCACCAGCTTTCCATATACATTGGCTGGAAACTACATGGTATAAAAGGCGGTGTTATATCGGGCATATTTTTCGTTCTCCCCTCCATGTTTATCCTTTTAGGATTAAGCATTGTATATTCAGTTTACGGAAATACACCCTTGTTACTGTCTTTATTTGAAGGTTTAAAACCCGCCGTTTTAGCAATTATCCTTTATGCAACCTGGAAAGTAGGCAAAAAAGCACTCCTTACTCCCGTTCATTATTTAATTTCGTTAAGCGCATTTGTATTATCGTATTTAGTACATGCTCCTATGCCCTGGATTATTCTTGGTGTAATTATTTTTGGTGCCTTGATGAGCTTAATCGCCCCAAAATATATCCACAATAAATCCGAGAATGCGGTAAAAAAAGACGTCGAAGAAAAATATTATATCCATTCAAACCAACCCTTAGAAAAGCCCTCTTCAGCAACCGTAATCAAACAGGCGGTTATATTTTTACTGCTGTGGCTACTGCCCTTTTTATACATAACCTATTTTTTAGCCGATCCGATTTTCTGGAAAAAATCATCTTTTTTATTCACCGAAGCCGCTTTACTCACCGTTGGCGGATCGTACACCGTAATTCCTTATGTAGCCAATCTGGTAACCAATAAACTCATGTGGTTGTCTAAAACCCAAATGATAGACGGATTTGCACTGGCAGAAACCACACCCGGTCCGTTGGTTATTGTTCTTTCCTATGTTGGTTTTATGGCGGCATTTAACCATTTTGACGGATCTATACTGATGGGAACCATTGGGCTGGTAGTTGCCAGTTATTTTACCTTTCTGCCTAATTTTATGCTTATTTTTATGGGAGCGCCTCTTATAGAAGGAGCTCAAAAATATGCTCCATTACAAATTATTTTATCTCTTATAACAGCAACAGTTGTTGGTGTAATTGTTAACCTGGCCTTTTATTTAGGCGAAGAAATCTTATTTACCAAACACCACGTTTCTTTTGCTACTGTAAACTGGACTTCTTTATTATGGGTATTGTTTTCGCTCTTCCTCTTAAAGAAATACAATATTAATATGCTTTATTTGGTATTAATAAGTTTAGTATACGGATTGTTGTTATATTTTGCCCATTTTTAGTAAAACGGATAAATACCATTGGTAAACAATATCTTATCATTTAAATAATCTAAATATTGGAATTGAACCGCTTAATTCAGATTTTTATAGGTTAAAGCATATTGCCTAAAATGATATACGAAGATTTTATCCAAAAGATAGACGACTTTATCCGAAAGTATTACCTCAATAAAATGCTCAGGGGAAGCATTTTCCTATTTGTGGCAGTACTCGCTTCGTTTCTTATTTTGGTAATTGCCGAATATTATGGTTACTTCTCCCCGCTCCTAAAAACCATATTATTCTACATATTTTTAATATCGCAATTATTGCTAGCCTATTTTATGGTAATTAAACCATTGTTAGGTTATCTAAAATTAGGGAAAACATTAAATTATAATCAGGCAGCGGATATTATTGGCAAACATTTTCCGGAGATAGGCGACAAGCTAACCAATACATTGCAGTTAAAAAACAGCCCCAACCACCAACAAACTCAATTAATACAGGCTGCTATTAACCAGAAAATAAGCCAGATGCAGCCCATACCGTTTGTATCTGCCATAAAAATTAACGAAAACAAGAAATATATACCTTATGCTCTTTTCCCCTTAGGGATTATTATTATTCTGGCTTTCTGGGCGCCATCCATATTAAAAGATGGAACCGAAAGAATTATAAACCATAGCAAGGTCTATCAGAAAAAAGCACCTTTTAGTTTTCATATCCAAAATAAAACATTAAAAGCCGTTGAAGGAGAAGACTTTCTGTTAAACCTTAAATTAAAAGGGGAAAAAATACCACAGGAAATTTATCTGGAAACCAACAAAAGCTCCTTTAAGCTTAAAAAAAACGATATCCTTCATTTTTCCTATCTTTTTAAAAACCTGCAGGAAAGCCAGTTCTTCAGGTTCAGGGCCGGAGAATTTTATTCGGAAAACTACGAGCTTAAAGTCAGCAAAAAACCGCTGATTACAAAAGCATGGGCACAATTGAGTTATCCTAAATACCTGAATAAACCAAATGAAACTATTGATAACATAGGAGATTTTACCGTACCGGAAGGCACACAAATAACCTGGCATTTTAATACCGTAAACACCAAACAGCTATTTTTTACATTAGATGGCAAAACCCTTTTACTTAACAGCCCCGACCATAAAAGTTTCAAAATTGTAAGTACCCTAAAAGAAAGCACTCCATATTCTGTAAAAACAAACGAGGCCAAAGATTCTCTCACCTATCAGATCAATATTATCAAAGATGCCTATCCTCAAATAGAGATAGAAGAAAAAATAGATTCTGCCAATGCCCGCGTGATCTATTTTTTAGGAAAAATAAGTGATGATTATGGCCTTAACCAGCTCAGCTTCCATTATACATTAAAAAATCAGAATGGGCTCAAGCATTATAAAGTTCCCATTAAGTTTAGTGGAAACACGCATAGCAATTTCATGTATTTCTGGTCTGCTAATGCCCTAAAAATACAGGACGGAGACGAAATTGAATACCATTTTGAAATTAGTGACAACGATGGCGTAAATGGCCCAAAAACAACAAAATCTACGGAAAAAATCTATCGTTTATCTACCACAGAAGAAAACTTTACCAAGGTAAACGAGAGTAGCGAAGCCGTAAAAAGCAAGCTTCAAAATGCCGTAAAACAATCAAAAAAGCTACAAGAAGATGCCCGCAAGCTTAATCAGGAATTGCTGAACAATAAAAACTTTGACTACGAGCAACAAAAACAAGTTAAAGAATTACTGGAAAAACAGGAAAAGCTGGAAAAACTGCTCAAAGAAATTAGCGAAGAGAACAAGAAAAACATGCTGGAAAGAAGCCAGATAGAAAAAGATAAGGAGCTGCTGGAAAAACAAAAGCAAATACAAGAGCTTTTTGATAATGTACTGGACGAAAAAACAAAGGAACTGCTAAAAAACCTGCAAAAATTACTGGACGAGAAAAACAAAGACACCCCTCAGCCAGATAATATGAAACAATTGCAGAATAACCATAAGTCTATGGAAAAAGAGCTGGACAGAATATTGGAGTTATATAAAAAATTAGAGGCAGAACAAAAACTGAATGAAAGCATTCAGAAATTAGAAGAACTGGCTCAAAAACAAGAACAAAACAGCAAAGAAAACAATACACCAAAACAAAACGAGATTAATAAAAGCTTTAACGACATTAAGAAAGACCTTAAAGAAGCTAAAGAAAAAAACGAGGGCTTAGAACACCCCGATAATTTCGATTTTAAAGAAGATTTACAAAAAAACATAGAAAAAGATATACAAAACGCCGCCGAAGAACTGAAGCAGCAGCAAAAAGATAAAGCATCCAAAACGCAGAAAGACGCTGCACAAAAGATGAAAGAGCTGGCCAACAGCCTTAAAGCCATGCAACAGGAATCTGCAGAGCAACAATTAGATATAGATATAAAAACGTTAAGGCAAATTTTACAGAATCTTTTAAAAATATCCTTTGACCAGGAAAAGGTGCTTTTAGGCGTTAAAAACACCAATCCGAACGATCCAAAATTTAATGATCTGGGAAAGAAACAACGGGAAATTAAAGATAACTTTAAAATAGTGGAAGATAGCCTCTACAATTTGAGTAAGAAAGTACCACAAATATCCACAGCAGTAAATAAAGAAGTGGGTCTGATAAACAACAACATAGCTGAAGCATTAGAAAATATTCCGGATAGAAATATTATGCAAATAAACCGTAACCAGCAGTATGCCATGACTTCCGTAAACAACCTTGCACTGATGCTGAGTGAAGCCATGCAACAAATGCAGAATGCTATGAAAAATGCAAAATCCGGAGGAAAAGGAAAACCAAAACCGGGGCTGTCTGAACTTACAAAAATGCAGGAAAAGCTAAACCAGAATATGCAACAAGCCAAAGAGCAAATGCAAAAAAACGGAGCAGAAAAAGGGAAATCAGGCGAAAGTGGTATGAGTCAGCAATTTTCTGAGATGGCTAAACAACAACAAATGATTAGACAAACTTTGAAAGAGCTGAATGAAAGGATGAACAAAGACGGAAGCGGGAAACTGGGCAATCTGGAAAAAATAATGAAAGAAATGGAACAAACAGAGACAGAACTCGTAAACAAACGTATAACTCAAGAGTCTTTAAAAAGGCAGGAAGATATCAAGATAAAATTACTTGAAGCAGAGAAAGCAGAAAGGGAAAGAGAACAAGATTCTGAGAGAGATAGCAAAACTGGTAAAGATTTTGCACCAAATTATAACTTGATATTAGAAGAGTTTAATAAGAAAAAAAACAAAGACTCTGAATTGCTTAAAACCGTACCGCCGGGGCTAAATGATTTTTATAAGCACAAAAGCAATCAGTATCTGGAAAAGATAAAACTTGAAGAATAAATAATATGAGCGATTTAAAACAAATAGTAGATAAAGGGCTTTATTCTCTTCAACTTCCATCTACCGGTGCAAGCATTGCAACCGTAGAGAATTTTATTGATAATCTGGTTTCCAAACTCAATATAGGAGCCGATGTTTATGCCAATCTGATGACTTGTGTAAACGAAGCCGTATCCAATGCCATAGTTCACGGAAACAAAGAAAATCCGACAAAAATAGTCTATATCAATATAGAGAATATAAACAACAGAAGATTAGTTTTCTCAATAGCAGACGAAGGAGATGGATTTAATTTTAATAACCTGAAAGATCCAACTGCACCAGAAAATATAGAAAAACTAAGCGGCAGAGGTATTTTTATTATGAAAAAACTGGCCGATCAATGTGTTTTTAATACTTATGGCAACGAGGTAGAATTACATTTTAAATTATAATTTGCGTTCTTTTGCAGCAAAGAAGCATCAATGAAAAAACTACCCATTAATTTTTTTCAGGAAGAAGTTAATTACAAATTAGCAGATATTAATAAAGTCCGTTCTTGGATAAATGAAACTATTGAAGCAGAAAAGCACCAATTGGGCGAGCTAAACTTCATTTTGTGTACAGACGAATATTTATTAAAAATAAACCAGGAATACTTAGATCACGATACCTATACAGACATTATAACCTTTGATAATTCGGAAGAGGAAGGTTGGATTTATGGAGATATTTTTATCAGCATAGAACGGATAAAGGAAAATGCAAAAAGCTTTGGCGTAAAAACCGCAGACGAATTGCATAGAGTAATTATCCATGGAACCTTACATCTTTTAGGTTACCCAGATAAAAGTAAATCCGAAAAACAATTAATGACCCAGAAAGAAGATTTTTATTTAGGGAGAAGAGCGTTTTAGCCTCTTTTTTTAGTTTAATAACTAAAGTGCTATAAATAGAATATAAATGTTTTCTGAATGATTGAAAGATTTAACAGAAAACATTACAAACATCTTTTACATGCTTTTCAGATGGTGCAACATTAAAAAACCGCCCAATCCAATGGAAACAAAAGGATATCCTTTTTGGGAAGACATTAAATAATTATATCCTATTTTGCCATTTAGAAAACTTAAATATTCTACATAAACACATGGGCTTATACGAAATTGGTTACCCCTATCTTTATTAAAATCAAACAGGTAACCGGCCTGCATATTGGCAGAAATTAGAAAATTCTTATGCTTATTATCAGAAATAAACTGTACAAATGTGATCTGAGGAGATAGCCCAGAGGGCTGTAATGGGTTTTTACTCGTATAATCTGCCCCAATTGTAAAATCGTATTTTTTATCAGATTTAAAAATAACCGGAATATTAACCCCTGCCTGAAACATTGTCCGCTTGTCTTGTTTAATGCCTAAACTCAGTACCTGTGAGAAAGCAGGAAACCAGACCATTATACCTGCTACCATTAATAATAAACGAATGTACCTTATATTCATCGCATTTGCTTTTCTCAGGATATTGATCACCCGCAGATTAAAACCAAGGTCAGGTAAATTTATTAAAAAATAACATCAATAGCTCACAGACTTAATTTACTGATATTGAATAATCTGCACCATACCCTTATAATTTAATGGATTTAAACTGTAACTCCCAGATTCAAAGAAATTAGATTTAAGTCATATAAAAGGTTTATTTTTTTGAAATCTAATAAAACTTATGCTCCTGTTTGGTCTCGCTTTTATGGTTAAAACTAACATAGCCAGAATTTAAGGAGGAAGTAGAATTCTGTTCCTGGGGAAAAGGCATACAAGTTCTCATTTTTTCCAAGATGAATCCGTATTTTCTCCAAGGTGAGTCCATGTTTTTGTACAAAAACATGGACTTTTAATGGATTCTTATAGTTAACAGTATTTACAAATAGAGAACTTGGTTTATATCTTTCCTTAAGCTGTCTGCCTTTAAGTGTGAAGTAGTTTAATTTAAAAGTTGAGATTAGATCCTTAATTTTTTAGGTGATAACAAAAGAATGCAGGTAAAAAGCCCAGATAATTATACGGCTATGCCATTTAAACTAAGGTTTAAAAAAACTGTGCTGGTTAAATAGAGTGGGTTATTTCAATTTTTCGTTGTTAGTATATTCTTAGCACAACGTTTTCTCTAGAAATTAATCTTAATCCTGCGCTAACTTTAATTGGGAGGTAGCAGTCTATTTTATAAAAAAGAACAAACTGTATCAACAATTAAAATTTCTTACAATTTGTTTTGATACAGTTTGTTTTTGGATTACTTCTTATCCCATAGGTACTTCTATGATTAAAAACTTTGAGTCTTTTAAAGCTTTTATATCAAACGATCTATCTCCCGTTAACCCAATTGCATCTCTTTTATCTAAAATCTCTCCAGCAAGCTCTAACTGGCCTTCAAGCAAAAACACATAAATCCCATTATTTTCGTTATGCAATTTGTAAGAATCGCTGTAAGATTCATCAAAATTAGCCAAAGAGAATCTGGCATCCTGATTAATCCATACCGCCTCGGTATCTGCTTTATCCGGAGATACTACCGTTAAAAAATGGTTATGCTTTTTAGCTTCGTCAAAAGTTTTTTGTTCGTACCTGGGTTCAATATCCTGTACTTTAGGAAATACCCAAATCTGTAAAAATTTAACTGCCTCGCTATCGCTTCCATTAAATTCAGAATGCTGTACTCCTGTCCCGGCACTCATAATCTGTACATCTCCGGTTTTAATTTCTTTTTTATTTCCCATACTATCCTGATGTACTAATACACCCGATAAAGGGATAGAGACTATTTCCATGTTGGCATGCGGGTGTGTCCCAAACCCTTTGGAAGCTGCCACATAATCATCATTTAAAACTCTCAATAACCCAAAGCCCATTCTTTCAGGATTGTAATACTGTCCAAAGCTAAAGCTATGATGACTATCTAACCATCCAAAGTTGGCCGCTCCTCGTGTATTTGCTCTATGAATTATCTTTTTCATATCTGTCTGTTTTATATTATATGTTTAAACACACAATTTTTATTCCAAAAGATAAATACTGGTTATTAGGCTATTAAATACTTGACAATGGTAATCAATAAAGACAATATGTCATATTAAATGTTTAAACATATAAATTCACTGACATTTATTCCTTGATAAAATCATCTGAAAATAATAATTAAAAATGTTTAGCTAGAGATGTATTTAATACAAAAAAGCAAATGCGTACTTTTGTAAACTAAATTTAGGATAATTGGGTTTAAATGCAATCATATTAGGTTCAAGTGGGTTAGTAGGTGGCCATCTGTTGGATTTGCTGTTACAAAGTAAAAAATACAGTCATGTCAAGGTCTTTGTAAGACGACCTTTAGATAAAAAGCATCAGAAATTGGAGCAGATAGTAACAGATTTTAGTGATATGAAAAAACTGGAAAAGCTCATGACAGCCGATGTCCTTTTTTCTTGTTTGGGAAGTACTAAAAAAAAGACCCCAGATAAAAAAGATTATATATTTGTAGATAAGACCATTCCTGAAACATTTATAGAAATGGCTGCAGTAAAAGGCTTACAACAACTCCACCTTGTATCTGCAATAGGTGCAGATTCAAATTCAACCATATTCTATAATCAGTTAAAAGGCGAATTGGAAGATATAGTAAAACAGAAACAGATTCCTTCTATCCATATCTATCAACCTTCTTTGATAATGGGAAACAGAAATGAATTTAGATTGGGAGAACGCATAGCCTCTGCCCTATTTAAACTATTAAATCCACTGATGGCAGGCTCTTTAAAAAAATACAGAAGTATAGCAGCTTCTACTATCGCACAGGCCATGTACCAGGTTTCATTAAACAACAGAAACGGAATTTATACATATACTACAGAAAAAATAAAGGAACTAGCGTGAGTATTATATCAGCAGAACAACTAGGCCATGCCTATAATGATAATTGGCTTTTCAAAAATTTAACGTTTGGCATACAGCAAGGCCAACGTGTGGCTTTGGTGGGCATAAATGGAGCAGGAAAGTCTACCCTATTAAAATTACTGGCAGAACGTTTTAAACCCAGCGAAGGAAAAGTAGTAAAAGCAAAGGATATCCGTTTTGGATATCTTGAGCAGGATCCAAAATTTGATGGTTCTACCACTATAAGCGATTATGTATTTAGTGCAGATAACAGACAACAACAGGTTATTAGAGAATACGAAGAATTACTGGAACAATCTAATCCAGATATAGAACTGATTAATAAGCTTACAGAAGAAATAAGCAATCTGGAAGCCTGGGAATACGAACACCAAATTAAAACCATTCTGGGTAGGCTGGGTATTTCTAATCTGGAAAAAGAGATTACTACCCTATCAGGTGGACAAAAGAAACGTCTTAGTTTAGCTAAATTATTAATAGACGACCCTGAAGTTTATATTCTAGATGAGCCTACAAACCATTTAGATATTGATACCATAGAATGGCTGGAGAGCTTTTTAACTACCGGAGGAAAGACCATATTGATGGTAACCCACGACAGGTATTTTCTCGATAATATTTGTAATGAGATTATAGAACTTGACGGTGGAAAGGTATTTAGTTATAAAGGTAAATATGCCTACTATCTGGAGAAAAAAGCAGAACGCGAAGCTATAGATGAAGCTACCTTAGCTAAAAACAAAAACCTGTTAAAAAAGGAATTGGAATGGATGCGTAGAATGCCTCAGGCACGTGGAACTAAATCTAAAGCCAGAAAGGATGCTTTTTACGATCTAGAAGAAAAAACAAAAGGTATATCATCTAAAGACTCTGTTTCTTTAGATGTAAAAATGAGCAGGCAAGGAAATAAGATATTAGAGATAGATAATATTTCAAAACACTTTACAGATCAGTCTGTCATCAACAACTTCTCTTATGTCTTTAAAAAGGGTGATAAGATAGGCTTAACCGGGAAAAACGGAACGGGTAAATCTACTTTCCTAAATATTATAACAGGAGAACTCAACCCTGACGAAGGAAAAGTAGACAAGGGAGAAACAACGGTATTTGGTTATTATCACCAAAGTGGCTTAAAATTCGATGAAGACGAAAGAGTGATAGATGTTGTTAAAAATATAGCGGAGTATATTACCCTTTCTGATGGAAGTACCATTAGTGCGTCACAGTTACTCACGCTATTTTTGTTTCCACCTAAAAAGCAGCATGGTTTTGTAAGCTTATTAAGCGGAGGAGAAAAAAAACGGTTACACTTAATGAAGGTTCTTATTAAGAACCCTAATTTTCTGATACTGGATGAACCTACCAATGACCTGGATATTGATACTTTAAATGTGCTGGAAGAATTTCTGGAAAATTTCCCTGGTGTATTAATCTTAGTATCACACGACAGGTATTTAGTGGATAAGCTTACCGATCAGCTTTTTATTATGGAAGGAAACGGGGAAATTAAAATATTCAATGGAAACTACAGTTCTTACCGTATTGAACAGGAAGAGCTTAAAACCAAAGAAAAGTCTATAGTAAAGACAGAAAACAAACCTACTCCCCTACCAACAAAAGAAAAGAGTAAATTAAGCTATAAAGAAAAGCTTGAATTTGATAAACTTAGTGCAGATATAGAAACCCTAGAAATAGAAATAAAAAAACTAGAAACTGCATTAGCTAATGAATCCAGCGACATAGATAAGATCAATCAAATAATAGAGCAATTGGAAGAAAATAAAGAATCTCTGGAAGAAATGAGTTTTAGATGGCTGGAATTATCGGAAAACGCTTAATGTTCCACGTGAAACATACAGTAATATTTCACACTTAACTTATTTAATAGTTTTTAACATAAAATCGAAATGTTCCACGTGGAACATATATATACAAAATGTTTAATAAATACGATATAATAGTTGTAGGTGCCGGACATGCAGGATGCGAAGCTGCTACTTCTGCAGCAAACTTAGGCTCTAAAGTTTTATTGATTACCATGAATATGGGAACAATAGCACAAATGAGCTGTAATCCGGCAATGGGTGGTGTTGCAAAGGGACAAATATTAAGAGAGGTAGATGCACTGGGTGGTAAATCTGGTATTATATCTGATACTTCTACTATTCAATTCAGAATGCTAAACAGATCTAAAGGTCCGGCAATGTGGTCTCCAAGAACACAAAATGACAGAATGAGATTTGCCGAACAATGGAGAATGATGTTAGAGTCTACTCCTAATCTGGATATCTGGCAAGATATGGCTAATGGATTAATAGTAAAAGGAGACCGAATTTGCGGAGTTAGAACTTCATTAGGTGTAGAAATAGAAGCTAAAGCTGTTGTATTAACTAACGGTACTTTTTTAAATGGCGTAATCCATATTGGAGAAAAAAGAATGGGTGGTGGCCGTACAGGAGAAAAATCGGCAACGGGAATAACTGAAAATCTGGTGGAATTAGGTTTCGAATCAGGTCGGATGAAAACAGGTACCCCTCCCCGCATAGATGGTCGTTCGCTAAATTATTCTTTAATGGAAGAACAATGGGGAGATGAACAAACCGGAAAGTTTTCTTTTACAGATACTCAAACAACATTAAAACAAAGATGTTGCTGGATAACCTATACTAACCAGGAAGTACATGAAACCTTAAAAGAAGGTTTTGAAAAATCGCCTATGTTTACTGGTCGTATCAAAGGTTTAGGTCCCAGATATTGTCCATCTATAGAAGATAAAATAAACAGATTTGCTGAACGCGAAAGACACCAGATATTTGTAGAACCGGAGGGGGAACATACAGTAGAAATGTATATCAATGGTTTCTCTACCTCCCTACCCGAAGATATTCAATACAAAGCCATCAGACTAATTCCCGGATTTGAAAACGTTAGATTATACAGACCTGGCTATGCCATAGAATACGATTATTTTCCACCACAACAATTGGATCTTACTTTGGAAACGCTGAAAATAAAAAATCTATTTTTTGCAGGACAAATAAATGGAACTACGGGCTATGAGGAAGCAGCTGCTCAGGGTTTTGTTGCGGGTGTAAATGCGCATCAGAAAATAAACGATAAACATGAGCTGATACTAAAACGCAGCGAATCTTATATAGGTGTTTTAATAGATGATCTGGTAACTAAAGGAACGGAAGAACCTTACAGAATGTTTACTTCAAGAGCAGAGCACAGGTTACTTTTAAGACAAGATAATGCGGACGAAAGGTTATCTCCTATTGGTCATCAACTGGGATTGATAAGTGACGAGCGTATGCAAAAAGTTACGGATAAGATTAATAATGCCGAAGCTATTATAGAAAAAACTAAGGATATAAAAATAAGTGCCGATCAGGCTAATTCTTTTCTGGAAGAATTTGGAACTAGTGCTTTAACACATGGAACTAAATTACATAATCTTTTAACCCGGCCACAGATAGATATGGATAAATTGCGAAAAATGTCATCGCAATTTAACGACTATCTCCACCAGTTTGATAATGAAACTATAGAACAGGCAGAAATAAAAATCAAATACGAAAGTTATTTTGAGAAAGAGTATGAGATAGTAGAAAAGATGAAAAAGATGGAAGATAAAGAAATCAATCCAAATTTTGATTACAATTCGCTAACTTCATTATCTAAAGAATCCAGAGAAAAACTGATGAAAATAAAACCAAGAACTTTGGGACAGGCATCCAGAATTTCGGGCGTAAAACCATCAGATATTACAGTTTTAATGGTACATATGTCAAAATAAACATAAATAACTGATTATCAGTATTTTAAATAAAATTAAATTAATAATATACAAGCGATTATTTTAGACTTTTTGAGATAATACTCATAAAAATATAAAAATCGCTTATAAAGCTTAAAAATGGGCTTAAATAAGAAATCAACCTTTTTAGTATATTTTACTGCATTTATAAGTGCACTAACTTTAATAAATGGCTGTGCAAGTATGCAACAACCGGAAGGTGGTCCGAGGGATACTATTGCACCTTCTGTTATTAAAGAAATTCCAGAGAATTACACGCGGAATTTTAATAATAAAAAAATACTGATTGAACTTGACGAATATTTCAAGCTTAATAACGAGTATACAGAAATTAGTATATCTCCTACCCCTGAAGTAAATCCTTTTTATAAAATTAAAAAGAAAACCCTTGAAATAGAACTTAAGGACAGCCTTGAAAAAAACACCACTTATACCATAAATTTTGGTAACGCCATAGCGGATGTGAATGAGGGCAATAAATTAAAAAATTATAGCTACGTATTTTCTACCGGACCCGAAATAGATTCGCTACAAATATCCGGCAAGGTGGTAAACTATCTGGACAATAAACCTATTTTAGATGCTACGGTATTTATAATTCCGGTTTCCAGAGATAGCATATTTGGAAAGAAAAGGGCCTCTATTTATACAGCTACAGATTCATCGGGTAATTTTCGGTTAAAAAACCTAAAGGAAGAAAATTACAGATTGTATGCCTTAAAAGAGGAAAATGGAGGAGATAGGGTTTATAACAATGCCAAAGAAATGATTGGTTTTGTTAGTGATGATATTAAATTAAATAAAGATACTTCTGAAATACTGATCAAGCTTTTTAAACAATATCCGGAAGAATACAGAAACGTAGACCGGAAAATAGAGAATGATGGACGTATTACTATTATTTATAATAGACCGTTAGAAAAACCTGCATTCAAAATTATAGAACCGGAGATTAAGGACCCCATATTTAACTATTCTTTGAATGGGGATACCACTACCCTTTGGGTTAAAAAAATGGAATTTGACAGTTTAAAAATTGTTACTAATTCTGGAAATAAAATATTAGATACACTTACTTTAAAACGTAGTAAAAGAGATACTTATACCAGAAATATAACATTTAATACAAATCTGGTAGCTAATAAGATAAAACCGGGAACAGATCTGACTCTTACTTTTAACGTTCCCATAGAAAATATAGATAAAAACCTGATAGCTATTACCCAGGATTCTACCCGAATACCTAATTATTTATTACAGGCTGCAGATAAAAATAACCGGGTATTTAAGATTGTGTATCCGTGGAAAGTAAAAAAAATGTATGCTATAGAGATAAAGGATG
Organism: Pseudopedobacter beijingensis; assembly: GCF_042678145.1. NCBI lineage: Bacteria > Pseudomonadati > Bacteroidota > Sphingobacteriia > Sphingobacteriales > Sphingobacteriaceae > Pseudopedobacter > Pseudopedobacter beijingensis. Next base: position 48,977 of record NZ_JBHUDG010000014.1, read on the forward strand.
AAGCTATTACAGATATCTATGGTACTAAAAACAAGGCTCTTAAAGGTGGTTTTGAGTTAGATGAAGTAGAAAACTACGGAAACCTGAGCTTGAATATGGTGAAGTCTGATACGGCTAAAAACTATATTGTACAGTTATTGGACGAAAAGCAAAATGTACTGAAAGAAAATCCTATTACCAAAAACGAAATCATCAATTATCCGATGATGCCTAATGGTAAATATATAGTTAGAGTGGTTTATGATGCCAATAATAACGGAATTTTTGATAGTGGAAATGTATTCAAGAAAATACAGCCTGAAAAAATATGGCTTTATGATAAGGAAATAGTCATCAGACCAAATTGGGACAGAGAAGAAAAGATCACTATCCCAAAAGATTTTGATTAACTATCTGAACCAATCAGAATACATAATATAATTATGAGGTAAACGATTTAAAAGCTCCTTCTGTTCATCAGTAAGGGGCTTAATTTTTTTTGCAGGCATACCTGCATATAAAAATCCGCTCTCGCAGACTGTATTTTCAAGAACTACTGCTCCTGCAGCAATAATAACATACTCTTCTACCACAGCATTATCCATTACAATAGCTCCCATTCCTACCAGTACCTTATCTTTTAGTATACAACCATGTACTAAAGCATTATGACCAATGTTTACATCGTTACCAATAGTAGTAGCTGCTTTCTGGTAAGTAGCATGTATAACTACACCATCCTGAATATTGGTTCTATCTCCTATTTTAATGGAGTTTACATCGCCCCTGACTACAGCATTAAACCATACCGAACAGTTTTCTCCCAAGATTACATCGCCAACAATAGTTGCATTGGGCGCTATAAAACAACTTTGTGGAATTTGCGGATTCACACCTTTTACAGGTAAAATAACAGGCATATATAAAACTTAATTAATTATAAAATAGTATCGTTTAGCTGATCAGAATGGTCTGGATAATCTGTTGTATAATGTAATCCCCTACTTTCTTTACGTTCCATAGCCGATTTAATAACAATATAAGCTACCTGAATAAGATTTCTTAATTCGCAAAGTTTAACGGATATTTTGGTTTTCTTGTAAAAATCTTCGGTTTCATCATACAATAGTCTTAATCTGCGCATGGCTCTTTCTAAACGAAAATCAGATCGGACAATGCCCACGTAATCACTCATCATTTTTTGCATCTCCCTCACATTATGTGTTACCAATATATCTTCATTAGAAAGCTTGGTATTGGTATCATTCCAATCTGGAACATTATCCGGAGCAGAAAATTCGTTTAGTCTGTTTTTGGAATCTAAATAAATTCTGTGAGCATAAACCAAAGCTTCCAGTAAAGAATTGGAAGCTAATCTATTGGCACCATGTAATCCTGTAGAAGAAACCTCTCCGCAAGCATATAATGCATTAATAGAAGAACGGCCAAATTCGTCAACCATCACTCCTCCGCACATATAATGACAGGCTGGAGTAACCGGAACCATATCCTTGGTCATATCAATACCAATAGATAAACATTTGGCATAAATATTAGGGAAATGAGAAAGTATTTCTTCTTTTTTACGATGCCTCACATCCAGATAAACAAAATCTTCACCAGATTTTTTCATTTCGGCATCTATTGCCCTGGCTACAATATCGCGGGGTGCTAAAGAACCCCGGTTATCATACTCGTACATAAATTCTTCTCCATTCCTTCTTTTTAAAACGCCTCCAAAGCCACGTACAGCTTCAGAAATCAAAAACGATGGATATTCGCCAGGATTATATAATGCAGTAGGATGAAACTGTATAAACTCCATATTCCTTACTTTAGCTTTAGCTCTGTAGGCCATTGCTATACCATCGCCAGTAGCTATGGTAGGATTTGTAGTAGAACTATATATATGACCTGCACCACCTGCAGCCAAAACGGTTATTTTGGACAGAATTTTCTCTACCTTTCCGGTCTTTGTATCTAATGCATAAATTCCATAGCATTGGATATTGTCAGAATTTCTGTTAACAAATTGGCCTAAATGATGCTGCGTAATTAAATCAACAGCAAAATAATGGGTAAGAACCTCAATATTAGGATTTTGATGTATTTCTGATAATAATGCCCTTTCAATTTCAAAACCAGTGATATCTTTATAATGTAACACTCTATGTTCTGAATGTCCGCCTTCTTTTGCCAAATCATAAACACCTGCATTATTTTTATCAAAGTTGGTTCCGTAAGCAATAATTTCGGCAATTCTATCGGGGCCTTCTTCCACAACTCTTTCCACAGCTCCTTTATCACACAATCCATCTCCGGCTATTAACGTGTCATTTATATGCTTTTCAAAAGAATCCCCAACTTTATCCACAACTACAGCAACACCTCCCTGAGCATACTTAGTGTTAGATTCGTCTTCATTAGACTTTGTAACTATAAGAACCTTACCATGTTTTGCAGCCTTAAGGGCAAAACTTAACCCAGCTATGCCCGAACCAATAACTAAGTAATCCACATTTTTCATAAAAACAAATCAGTTTTTTCTAATTTTTAAATATAGGTGTTGAAAACGGTAATAAATATGTTAATTCTATGTAAGTAATAAATGAAAAGTATATTAAAATGTTAATAACCCTGTGAATTTGTATAAAACAAATAAAATTATTGATTCGTTTACCAACATATTCCCTACTTTATCAACGTTTCAAAAATACTTATTAATAAACAGAATAATTAAATGAAATTTTCCTTGATTTCTATATCTAACTGTAAAAGAGTTGAATAAATGTCTAAAAATGTTAATAACTTGTTAATTATTGAATAAAAACATCAAAAACAAAAATAAATTCTAAAAAATATACACGTTACTAACACTATAATAAACCATAAGTTCTTTTTTAAATAAAATATTGTTTGTTATTGAAAAGTTGAAAACGGATAATTTTTAAATTTCCTACCTTTGGGATTGTAAAATGAATGCACTTGAAGAGATAAACTTGAAAGGGTTTGTAGATGAGTATATAGACCCAACTTTAGATCTGTTTGATGAGATTGAAAAGTTAAAAAAAGAAAAAAATGCAGTAATTCTTGCGCATTATTATCAAGATCCTGATATTCAGGATATTGCTGATTATATTGGTGATAGCTTAGGGCTGTCTCAGCAAGCTGCCAAAACGGATGCAAGTGTAATTGTTTTTGCCGGTGTACATTTTATGGCAGAAACAGCTAAAATATTATCTCCAGATAAAAAAGTATTGCTTCCGGATGTTAAAGCAGGTTGTTCTTTGTCTGACAGCTGCCCTCCGCATTTGTTTAGAAAATTTAAGGAGAAATACCCTGACCATATTGTGATAACTTATGTAAACTGTACTGCAGAGCTGAAAGCTTTGAGTGATATTGTTTGTACATCAAGCAATGCGGTACAGATTGTAGAAAGTTTACCAAAAGATCAGAAAATAATCTTTGGACCGGATAGAAATCTGGGAGCTTATGTGATGAAGAAAACGGGCAGAGATATGGTTTTGTGGAATGGTGCCTGTATGGTACACGAGATTTTTTCGCAGGAAAAGATTACTAAACTGAAAGAACGCCACCCTAATGCTAAATTTATTGCTCATCCTGAGTGTGAGGATGCGATATTAAAAATGGCAGATTATATAGGTTCTACTACCGGCTTATTAAATTATACGGTTAAAAGTGATGCCCAGGAATTTATTGTAGCTACAGAAACTGGTATTATCCATCAAATGGAGAAAGAAAATCCTGGAAAAACATTTATTCCAGCTCCACCAAATAATTCGTGTGCTTGTAATGATTGCCCTCACATGAAGCGTAACACATTGGAAAAGTTATACTTATGTTTAAAAAATGAGCTTCCGGAAGTTGATGTTCCACGTGAAATAATAGAAAGAGCTAGATTACCTATTGAGAGGATGCTGGATATTTCGGCTAAACTGGGATTGTAATTTATCAATTTGATTCATAAAATAGATGTTCGAAAACACGCAAACAACAGATATCAATAATTTAGGAGAATTTGGTTTAATAGATCATCTCACTAAAAATATCAAATTAACACATGAATCTACCCTAAAAGGAGTTGGAGATGATGCTGCCGTTTTAAATTTTAAAAGCAAAAAAACGTTGGTTTCTACCGATATGCTTTTAGAAGGTGTACATTTTGATTTGGCATTTACTCCACTTAAGCATTTGGGATACAAAGCTATACAGGTTAATTTGAGTGATATTTATGCGATGAATGGAATAGCCTCTCATGTGACTGTGTCTTTAGGTTTTTCGAGTAAATTCTCGGTAGAAGCTGTAGAAGAGCTTTATGCGGGTATGCTGTTAGCCTGCCATAAATATAATATAGATTTAATTGGTGGCGATACCTGTTCTTCTAAACAGGGTTTGGTTATTAGTGTAACCAGTATAGGCTATGCCGATGAAAAGGATGTTGTTTATAGAAATGGTGCTGAAGAAGGAGATTTACTTTGTGTTTCTGGCGATTTAGGAGGTGCTTATTTGGGACTCCAGCTCTTGGAAAGGGAAAAGCAAGTTTTCTTAGCAAATCCGAATATACAACCTGATTTAGAGGGAAAAGATTATATTATAGAAAGACAATTAAAACCGGAAGCCCGATTGGATATTGTTGATCTTCTGAAAAAGATGAAGATAAAGCCTACTTCTATGATTGATGTTTCTGATGGGTTAGCTTCTGAAATTTTACATCTTACCAGACAATCCGGAAAAGGATGTAAAGTTTATGAAGAGAAGATTCCCTTAGATCCGCAAACTATAGAAATGGCCAGGGAATTTGGATTGGATCCTACTGTATGTGCTTTAAGCGGTGGCGAAGATTACGAATTACTTTTTACTATTAAACAAGCAGATTACGACAGGTTAAAACACGATGTAGATATTTCTGTAATAGGTTATATCACAGAAGAAAGTGCCGGAAACTATTTAATTTCTAAATCTGGTAATGCCCATGAATTAAAAGCCCAGGGATGGAATGCTTTTAAGGAGAAGTAGATATTTGAGGTTGTATAAATAGTATCTTATTATTTTGATTGCAGTCAGTCGAGGGATCTCTTTCAGAAGTACTTAGGGAAGAGATTTCTCTTAGCTGTACTATTATTTTGATAACGTCCCCTTTTTACGTAAAAAAGATGCTGAAATAAATTCAGCATGACTGGTCTGTCGTTTTCGTCATCCTGATGGGTAGGAAGGATCTCATCCTACATTATTGCTTTTTGTCACCCTGAGCAGAGTCGAAGGGTCATACGCAGAGGCTTCGACTGAGTTTATCCTGAGCCCGACGAAGGGCTCAGCCTGACAAAAAGCCGTGATGCCCTGGGGAACTGAACTAATGCAAATTCTTAACTTGAAAGTTCAGAATGACTATACGCTTAGTAGAAACCAATTTATCTTATTCTTTTTCAGGAACAAAACTGAGGTTACTTAATCTATTGATATCAAAAATTTCGTTTGATATTTCTAATAAGCCTTCTGTATTAATATTGTTTATTTTAGAGAATACTTCATCTAAAGAATCAATATAATCAAAATCTACCAGGCTTTTGGCCATAGAGATTAAGACAGCCATCCGGTTTTCCTCGCTCAAAGCAATTTGTCCAATAAACCTTTTCTTAGCTTGCTCCAGTTGTAATAAACCTAATTTTTGGTCTCTTAGTTTTTTTAATTCTTTATGGATTAGTTTGATAGCTTTATTGGCTTTTTCGGCATCAGTACCAAAATAGATAGAAAAAATACCAGTATCAGAAAGTGGAATGTAATTAGATTCTATGGTGTAGGCTATGCCTCTTTTTTCTCTTATTTCAAGATTAAGTCTCGAACTCATGAAACTTCCTCCCAATAAATTATTCAGTAAAGAAAGTCCATACTTTCTAGCATCATAAAAAGAATATGCTGTACCACCCATAATAAGATGGGTTTGGTTGATAGGTTTAGCTAGCTCTATATTGAAGTGCTGATTTTGAATGGGCTTTATCCTTTGTTTTTTATGGGTGTTTTCTGGGATGTGGTTTAAATATTTCTCTGCTTTTTTGAGTATTCTCGAAAACTTATAATTACCACAAACGGCTAAAACTATTTCAGAAGTATTATAGTTTTTTTCTAAAAAATCCAGGACATCTTTCTTATTAAACTTGAGTACAGATTCTCTGGTTCCCAGAATATTTTCTCCTAAAGTATGTCCTTTGAACAGAATATTTTCAAATTCGTCGGCAATAGCTTCTTCCGGTTGGTCTTCGTAACTTAAAATTTCGTCTATAATAACCCCTTTTTCCTTTTCGATTTCATTTTCAGGAAATACGGAATTAAAAGCAATATCAGCTAAAAGATCTATTGTTCTTTCCAGATATTCATTTAAAAAAGAACTATGTAAGCAAGTATATTCTTTAGTGGTATAAGCATTTAAATCTGCACCAACAATTTCTAACCTGTTTAATATTTGGTTAGTATTTCTTGTCTTAGTGCCTTTAAATAAAAGATGCTCAATAAAATGTGCTAATCCCGGTTCGCCTGGTTTTTCATCGCGAGAACCTGTGTTTATTAATAAACAACAATGAGAAATAGGGGAATTGGCATATTTGAATAATAATCTGATGCCATTTTTTAAAGTGTAAACTTCGTGATCCATGTGCTGTTTACAAAGATAGTGAATAAAACCCTATTCCTATTTTGTAGCGTATCGTTACATTTTATTAGCTTTGGTTTTTGGCCATAACATTTCTATTTATGACTGTTTTTCAAAAAATAAACAGCTTCCTGAAAGACAATTTGAGACGGAGGAAATTGCGATCTCTCATTTTTAATTCGGATACCAAAGCAGGAAGAAAGTTTGATATTATCTTGCTTACGCTTATCCTATCCAGTGTGATTTTAGTCATATTGGAAAGTATGCCGGAAATAGGGTCTTACCATCCGGATTTGTTTTATGTTATAGACTGGATGTTTACCATTCTGTTTTCCATAGAGTATCTACTAAGAGTATATTCAGCAGAGAAAAGGCATAAGTATATTTTTAGTTCCTGGGGAATTATAGATTTACTTTCTATTTTACCAACCTATCTGAGCTTAATTGTTTTCAGTTACCACTATCTTTTGGTAATAAGGATTTTACGGTTATTAAGAGTTTTCAGAATTTTAAGATTGTTTAATTTTACAAGAGAAGGACAAGTATTATTAGGGGCATTAAAAAGAAGTATGTATAAAATACTGGTATTTATTAGTTTCCTGCTCATATTTGTTATTCTTATAGGTACGCTTATGTACGTTATAGAACACGGTAATCCAGGTTTTAACAGTATACCGGCTAGTATATATTGGGCAATAGTCACTGTTACAACTGTAGGTTTTGGCGATATTGTTCCTATAACTTATATGGGCAAGTTTTTAGCTTCTATGATTATGCTTAGCGGTTATGCTATTATAGCGGTGCCTACAGGTATTGTAACTGTAGAATTAGCCAGATCTAAAAGAAGTGCTTTGCAATGCAGAAACTGTAAATATTCGGTAGAAAGTTTTCATAATTATTGCAGCAATTGCGGAACAGCTGTACATGTAGTAGAAAAATAATGGATTTAACAGTAAATGATAAGGTTTTTGAACCTTTTATAGATTATAAGACTATTGAAAATAGAATTAAACTTTTGGCAATACAGATTAATAAAGATTATGAAGGGAAAACACCACTTTTTGTAGGTATATTAAATGGAAGCTTTATGTTTCTTGCAGATTTAATGAAAGAAGTAAGCATACCTTGTGAAATTTCTTTCATGAAAGTTTCTTCTTACGAAGCGATGTCCAGTACAGGTAATATAAAAGAACATCTTTCTTTAACTATGGATATTGAAAACAGGGATATTGTTTTGGTAGAAGATATTATAGAATCTGGAAATACTTTAAAATACCTGATAGAGTCTCTGGAAAAAAGAAAACCAAAATCTATTAAAGTAGCTTCTCTGCTATTTAAAACAAAAGAACTTAAACATACCATTGCCGAAATAGAATATATTGGGTTCGAAATTGCCAGTGATTTTGTAGTGGGTTACGGATTGGATTATGATGGCTTGGGGAGAAATACCAAGAATATTTACAAGTTAAAAAACTGATTTTATACAGCCTGTCATTTTTAATCTTGATGACAAGCTGTATACTCAAATAAAAATAAGATTTTCTATCTTCGCACTTACATAAAAAACATTAAAACAGATGCATAGAACTCATACTTGTGGCGAATTAACCATAGCCGATTTAGGAAAAGAAGTTACATTGAGTGGTTGGGTACAAAAATCGCGTGATTTAGGCGGGATGACTTTTATTGATGTACGTGACAGATATGGTATTACGCAACTGGTTTTTAATGCAGATGATAATGAAGAACTCAGAACAAAAGCAAGAGAGCTGGGCAGAGAATATGTGATTAAGGTTAATGGAACTGTTATAGAAAGAAGCAGCAAAAACCTTAAAATACCAACCGGAGAAATAGAAATAAAAGTTGCTGATTTAGAAATTCTGAATGTGGCAAAACTACCACCTTTTATGATAGAGGATGAAACAGATGGTGGTGACGATTTAAGAATGAAATACCGTTACCTGGATTTGAGAAGAAATCCGGTAAGAAATAACCTGATTTTACGTCATAAAATGGCTCAGGAAATCAGAAAATATTTAGATTCGAAAGGGTTTTTAGAAGTAGAAACTCCAGTTCTGATAAAATCTACGCCAGAAGGGGCAAGAGACTTTGTAGTGCCAAGTCGTATGAACCCCGGAGAGTTTTATGCCCTACCACAATCTCCGCAAACTTTTAAGCAATTATTAATGGTATCTGGTTTTGACAGATATTTTCAGATTGTTAAATGTTTTAGAGACGAGGATTTAAGAGCAGACAGACAGCCAGAGTTTACACAAATAGACTGTGAAATGGCATTTATAGAACAGGAGGATATCCTGAATATTTTTGAAGGCTTAACCCGTCATATGTTTAAAAATGTAAAAGGGCTTGAATTTGAAGATTTTCCAAGAATGACTTATGATACAGCTATGAAACTGTATGGTTCTGATAAACCGGATACCCGTTTTGGGATGCAGTTTGTAGAAATAACCGCATTAGGTCAGGGAAAAGGATTTCCGGTGTTTGACAATGCACAATTAGTAGTAGGTATAAATGCATTGGGATGTGCTTCTTATACGAGAAAACAACTGGATGAATTGACAGATTTTGTGAAAAGACCTCAGATTGGTGCTACCGGAATGATTTATATGCGCCATAACGAAGATGGTTCATTAAAATCATCCGTAGATAAATTCTTTAACGAAGAAGAACTACAAAAATGGGCCGATGCCTTTAATACAAAACCCGGTGATTTGGTTTTAATACTTGCCGGAGCGCAACCAGATAAAGTTCGTAAGCAATTGAACGAACTGCGTTTAGAGATAGGAAATCGCTTAGGCTTAAGAGACAAAAACAAATTTTCGCCACTTTGGGTCGTAGATTTCCCTTTATTAGAATGGGACGAAGAAACAAATCGTTACCATGCTATGCACCATCCTTTTACATCTCCAAAACCAGAAGATATAGCAAAATTAGATTCAGATCCGGGAGCGGTAAGAGCCAATGCTTATGATTTGGTTATTAATGGAACAGAAATAGGCGGAGGTTCTATACGTATACACGACAAACAATTACAATCTTTAATGTTTAAGCATTTAGGTTTTACACCAGAAGAAGCACAAAGACAGTTTGGATTTTTAATGGAAGCATTTGAATACGGTGCGCCCCCACATGGCGGTATAGCCTTTGGATTTGATAGGTTAGTATCTGTTTTTGCAGGTTTAGACAGTATCAGAGATGTTATAGCCTTCCCTAAAAATAATTCGGGTAGAGACGTAATGATAGATGCTCCGGCTACGATAGACGAAAAACAAAAAGTGGAACTGAGTATAAAAACTACGGTTTAAACATTTCCTGTTTCTAAAGATTTGCAATTAGTTATAAAATAAGAGTAGCTTAAAATAAATTTCTCTGTCAGGCTAAGGTTATAATAGCTATTGCAGAGAAATTTTGACAAGCTCAGCATGAGACTTTAGTACTTTTTATACTTGCTAATTTGTAGCATACATTGTTTATTACCCGTAATCAATAAATAAATCATGAAACTTAAACAATGAAAAAACTATTGCTTATTGCTGTAATATTTACAGCTATGTATTTTAAAGGCTATGCTCAAAGCGAAAAAAACACCATTAAAATTAATCCTATAAGTGCATTATTACGTACAGGATCTATATTTTATGAGCACAAACTTTCAGATCAAACTTCTGCACAGTTAGGACTTGCTTATACAGGAATGAAGCTTTCTGATACTAAATTCTCAGGATTAGCCTTAACTCCAGAATTTAGATTTTATCCTAAACAAAATGCCATAAACGGATTGTATACAGCTGCTTTTTTAAGATATCAGGATTATAAAGTAAAAGATGATGCTTCAGGAGCAAAAGGTTCTTACTCATCCATGGGAGGTGGTATTTTATTGGGAAGACAATGGGTTTATAACAGTGCATTTACTTTAGATATCTTTTTTGGACCATCTATTAATTCAGGAAAAGTAAAAGCAGATGACGGAAGTGCTGAGCCTGAAATTAGTCACGGAATAGATGGATTTGGATTAAGAGCAGGTATATCATTAGGTTTTGCTTTTTAATAAATAGCTTATCAGATATAATAATACTAAACCGGTTGCTGTAAAAGGCAAACCGGTTTTCTTTTTTTAAGATGCTATCAAATCATTAATTTCGTAAATATGGAACCACTTCTGCTAGCATCGATTATTATTTTATGTATTTCTGTTGTTTTATTTTTAAAACGTCCTAAAAACTCTCAGGATAAAGAAGCATTAAAAAACTTATCTGTAGAAACTGAAAGGCTGAAAATAGATCTGGCGCTGGCTCAACAAAAAGCAGAAAGCGTAAAGTCAGAAGCACAAAATATCAATGCCATTATAAAAGAAGAAAAACAGGATGTAGAATTTAAACTCTACAACCAAATAAGTCGGCTGGAAGAAGAAATAAAAGTATTAATAGAGCAGTTAAATAACGAAAAGCAAAATAATGCAGCCATACAATCAAAACTCTTAGCCGAACAACAAAAAATTGCTGAACAAAAAGCACATATAGAAAATTTACATAAACAATTTAAGGTAGAGTTTGAAAATATAGCCAACCAGATACTTAAAGAAAAAACCAAAGAATTTACGGAAGTTAACAGGACAAATCTGGATATTTTGTTAAATCCGCTAAAAGAAAATATCAAAGCTTTTGAACAAAAGGTAGAACAGAGCTATAAAGCAGAATCTGCAGAAAGGTTTACACTAAAAGGTACCATAGACGAGCTCATTAAGCAAACTAAACTAATACAGGACGATGCCAATAATTTAACCAAAGCCTTAAAAGGAGATAATAAAAAACAAGGCAATTGGGGCGAAATGGTATTAGATCGTTTGCTAGAAAGTTCTGGTTTAATAGATGGCGTAAACTATACAAAACAAAGTAGTTTTGTGAATGATGAAGGAGGCAGATCTTTACCTGATGTTATTTTAAACCTTCCGGAAAATAAACATATTGTTATTGATTCAAAAGTTTCTTTATTGGCTTATGAAAGATTTATTAATGCAGATGAAGACGAAAAAGACAATTATATTAAACAACATCTACTTTCTATAAAAGGTCATATTCAAAATTTAGGTAGTAAAAATTATCATGATCTTTATAAGATAAACTCTCCCGAATTTGTATTGTTATTTATTCCTATAGAATCTTCTTTTGCTATTGCCGTACAATATGACAGAGAACTATTTGATTTTGCATGGAATAAAAAAGTAGTTATAGTAACGCCTTCTACCCTTTTGGCTACCTTAAAAACTGTAGCTTCTATTTGGAAACAAGAACAACAAACAAAAAATGCTATAGAAATAGCAACCAAAGCAGGTGCCCTGTACGATAAGTTTGTTGGTTTTATTAATGATATGAATAAAATAGGTGACAGTATTGATAAATCTCAAAAGGCTTATTCAGACGCCATGAATAAATTAACTACAGGAACAGGCAATCTGGTCGGTCGGGCAGAAAATATCCGCAAATTGGGAGCAAAAACATCTAAATTGATTGATGGGAATTTGATCGAAGATTGATATATTTAAATTGTTACTTACAAAACTTTATTAGCCTGTTTACTGTATCTATTTTAGAGCTTCTGAACCAAAATATTTTTTCAATTTATTGAGAAAGGCTATCTGATAAATGAAAACAATAAAAATAAACAGATGAAAAAAACGGCACTTATAATTGCAGCGATTTCATTAGTCGCCTGTAATAATTCAAAAGAACAAAAAATATTACCCAAAGAAACGATGACTATTTTGCCCTATCCTCAAACAAAGAAATTAGCTATTAAAGACAATATTTTTGGAACCCCGGTAGAAGATCCTTACAGATGGTTGGAAGACGATTTATCTGCAGAAACAAAACAATGGGTAGAAGAAGAAAACAAAGTTACTCAGAACTATCTGGAGCAAATACCTTTTAGAGAAGCTATAAAAAGCAGGTTAACTGATTTGTGGAATTACGAAAAGTATTCGGCACCTTTTAAAGAAGGAAAATATACCTATTTCTTTAAAAATGATGGATTGCAAAATCAGGCTGTTTTATACAGACAGGAAGGAGAAAACGGAAAACCAGAAATATTCCTTGATCCTAATAAATTTTCAGAAGATGGCACCAGCTCCCTTGGAGGATTGAGTTTTTCAAAAGACGGAAGTTTGGCAGCCTATCAGATTTCTGACGGAGGGTCAGACTGGAGAAGAGTAATTATATTGGAAGTAGAGAATAAAAGCGAAGTAGGAAATGCACTGACAGATGTAAAATTCTCGGATCTTTCATGGAAAGAAAACGATGGTTTTTATTATAGCAGTTATGATAAACCTAAAGAAGGAAGTGCTTTATCTGGACTTACCCAAAAACATAAATTGTATTACCACCGTATAGGAACTGCACAATCTGATGATAAATTAATATTTGGAGGAAATGAAACCCCAAGAAGGTACATCAGCGGAGATGTAACAGAAGACCAAAAATATTTAATTATTACAGCGGCAGTTTCGACTTCAGGAAATGAACTGTATGTACAGGATTTAACCAGGGAAAATGCACCAATTGTCCCGGTTGTTAAGAATTTTGATAACAACCATCATGTGGTTTATTCTAAGGACAATGCATTATACATATACACTAATCTTCATGCACCTAATTTTAGATTAGTAAAAGCAGATGTAAACAATGCTGACCCGGAAAATTGGAAAGACGTTATACCAGAAACAGAAAATGTACTACAAATAACAACAGGAGGAAATAAATTTTTCGCCAATTATCTTAAAGATGCAACTTCATTTGTAGTACAGTTTGATTTGGATGGAAAAAAAGAAAGAGAGATTACTTTACCTGGTTTAGGAACAGCATCTGGCTTTGATGCTAAACAAAAAGAAAAAGAGCTGTATTATACTTTTACTTCCTATGTATATCCGCCTACTATATTTAAATACGATATATCATCCGGAAAGTCATCAGAATACAAAAAATCAGGGGTTAGTTTTGACCCTTCTCAATACGAATCTAAACAGGTTTTCTATACTTCAAAAGATGGAACAAAAATTCCGTTAATTATTACTTATAAAAAGGGAGTAGTATTAAATGGTAAAAATCCGACTTTATTATACGGTTATGGAGGATTTAATATCAGTTTAACGCCTGCTTTTAGTACCTCTAATATTGTTTTATTAGAACAAGGTGGTATTTATGCCGTTGCTAATTTACGTGGTGGTGGCGAGTATGGAGAAAAATGGCATATTGCGGGGACCAAACAACAAAAACAAAATGTATTTGATGATTTTATTGCAGCCGCACATTATTTGATAGATAATAAATATACCTCTACAGACTATTTAGGAATTGCTGGCGGATCTAATGGAGGATTGTTGGTTGGTGCAGCAATTACGCAACACCCAGAATTGTTTAAAGTAGCATTTCCTGCGGTGGGTGTTTTAGATATGTTGCGTTATCATAAATTTACCGCCGGAGCAGGCTGGGCTTATGATTACGGTACGGCCGAAGATTCTAAAGAAATGTTTGAGTATTTATATAAATATTCTCCTTATCATGCTTTAAAACAAGGAACCGCTTATCCGGCTACAATGGTAACTACGGCAGATCATGACGATAGAGTTGTTCCGGCACATTCATTCAAGTTTGCGGCCAGATTGCAGGAATATCATCAGGGAAATAATCCGGTGTTGATTAGGATTGAAACGAATGCGGGACATGGAGCAGGAAAGCCAACAGCCATGATTATTCAGGAGCAGGCAGATAAATGGGCTTTTATGTTCCAGAATATGAACATCCCCTATCAGGTCATTAAATAATTTTAAATAAATAAAACCTTCTTTAGAAACGTAATCTAAATATATAGTGAGGTACTTTTTGTGTATTAAGCGTTAATAGATAAATATGCCATAACTTTAATTTATTGTAAGAGTCCATTTTTAAGTTATGAAAAAAGTAAAGATAGATTATCAAAGCTTGTTAGATACCAGTGATCTACGTCTGAAAAAGTTACATACCATTGTTCTGAAATCTATAGAGGAAGAGCAATTAATCTCTAAAAAGCTTGAGTCTGAAGAGAACCTTACAATAGGTCAACGGTTAGCGGATAAAGTTGCCGATTTTGGAGGAAGCTGGAGTTTTATATTGGTTTTTCTTTTAATTATTTTAGCTTGGATGGTCGTAAATATATACTTTTTTAAGGAAAAAGGTTTTGATCCGTATCCATTTATTCTGTTAAATCTTCTATTATCTTGTTTAGCGGCTTTTCAGGCACCTATTATTATGATGAGTCAAAATAGACAAGAAGAAAAAGACAGAAGAAGGGCTGAAGAAGATTATCTGGTGAATTTAAAGGCAGAAATAGAAATTAAAACCTTACATGAGAAAATTGATTTATTGATTACTGAGCAAATGGAAACGTTATTGCAAATTCAGAAGGTGCATGTAGATAGAATAAATCAATTAGAAAAGCAAATTATAAATTTTCAGAAGCAGCATCAGGGAAAAGAAGATAAGGCATAAAATAGTGCACTTATTAAATAAATATAAGGCTTTAAATATAAAGGGGTTGTATCAAAAGAACCTTGCCGTCACGAGCGCAATTGAGGGAGCTGTAATCTTCCCTTAAAACAGCTACGATTATTAATGTAGTTTTATAATTTAGGGTAATGAAAAAAAGTAAGTTTAGCGAAACACAGATCATCAAGATTTTGAAG